>DATKXQ010000058.1:0-10045 GCA_035528975.1 bacterium | reverse complement strand
GCGCCTATGCGGTCGGCGTCGCCGTCGAACGCCACGCCGGCCGCGGCGCCGGTCTCCCGCACCCGCGCGATCAACGCGTTCATGTTCTCCGGGACGGTCGGGTCGGGCCAGTGGTGGGGGAAAGTCCCGTCCAATTCGCAGAACAGCCCCTCCGCGTCGCAGCCGGCGTCGGCGAGCAGGTCCGGCATCAAGAGCGACGCCATGCCGTTTCCCGCGTCGGCGACGATTTTCACGGGCCGCGATATTTCCACTCGCTCCAGGAGCGCGCGCCGGTAGTCGTCCAGGACGTCCCTTTTCTCGTAGGAACCTTTGCCGGTCGCGAATTCTCCCGCGGCGATGATTTCGGCGATGCGCCGGATTTCGTCGCCGTAAATAGTCCCCTCGCCGCAACTTATTTTGAAGCCGTTGAACTGCGGGGGGTTGTGGCTCCCGGTCACCATGACGCCGCCCTCGCCGGGGGCGTATTGCCGCGTCGCGAAATAGAACGCCGGCGTCGGCGCGAGGCCGAGGTCGACGACGTCGAGGCCGGCGCCTTCGAAGACGTCGGACAAGATCGCCGCGAACGGTTCGCTCGAGGGGCGGTTGTCGCGGCCCAACAGCGCGGTCTTCCTGCCGCGGCCTACGAGGTAGGTCGCTACGCCCCGCGCGATGGCGGCGACGACGTCGTCCGTTAACTCGTCGCCGACGGTACCGCGGATGTCGTATTCCCGGAATATATTCTGAGGTATCAACGCGACGCTCCTTTTAAATCTTTACTCGAGTATAGCAAATTAGGCGCGCGTTCGTAAGAACGAAAAAATCCGCCCAGGTGTGCGAAGCGTCTTGTCAAACTCGCCTCATTGTGGTAATAATGCGCAACTGAAAACCCATCCAGGAGGTGCGAGTTGAACAAGTTACATAAATTGAGAGGCCCGGTTTGATTTTTCATTGCGGTTTTCTCCTGGGCAGGTTGCGGCAAGAAGGCCGAGGAACCCGCGCCGGCTGCAAATAGCGTAAAAATACCGTAGGCTTTTGAGGCTGAATTCTGTATTTTTGGTAATTGCCCAATTCAATGATTCGAATGCTAAATCCAGGTCTGTTTGTCTTATCCAGTTCCACCCGTATTTTCGGGTAATATTTTACTTGACGCCGTGTATTGTTTAAACTAAGGTAAAATGGTTAAAAAATCTCCTTGGGGAGATATAAAGGGGTGGTGGCCTATTTAGGATACGGCTAAGGCTGTGGGGACAAAAATTAATCATTAAATACGGAGACCGAATGATGGCTGCCAAAATAACAAAGCGAGCCGTTTGTGTCGGCATCAACGACTATCCCGGCACCTTTAACGATCTCAGCGGGTGTGTCAATGATGCTAATGATTGGGCGGAATTACTCCGCGACGAATTCGCCTTTGGCGAAAACGTCACACTACTCACTGACGCAGATGCCACAAAGAGTAACATCCTGTCAGCGTTAGGAGGGCTTATAACGGGCGCCCAGGGTGGAGATGTGGTTGTATTCACTTACTCGGGCCACGGCACTTGGGTTTATGACCGAGGCGAACGCGATGAGTCCGACAACCGTGACGAAGCACTCTGCGCTCATGACGGAATTATCTTGGACGATGAGCTTCGTAACGTCATTCGTCAGATCGATCAAGACGCTTACCTCACGGTCATCAGCGATTCGTGTCACTCCGGGTCTGTTACGAGGGCAATGTTAAAGCGGGCCTACGAAAAAGACAAGGAAGCGGCGGAGAACGCCCCCAAGCCCAGGTATATGCCTCCGGATGACGAAATCGACGCCTTGCGAACGGAGATGATTCCCATACGTCGGCGGGCCTTCTACCCGGAATCGGGTATGCCTGAAATCCTTCTGAGCGGTTGTAACGCCACCGAATATTCGTACGATGCTTATATCAGCGGCCGTTATAACGGCGCGATGACCGCGATGGCCATAAGCCTGATCAAAAGCGAGCCCAAACGGACTTACCGCGAATTTCACGAAAAACTGCGCCGGCTTCTCCCGACGCCCCGTTACCCCCAAAGCCCGCAACTTGAAGGTTCGGACGGTAACAAGGATCGGGTGTTGTTCGGCTAAGATTCGAGGTATACAGATGCAAAAGGAGACCTTTTACGAGTGGTCGGGTTCTCAGATTATGCGCCGAACTGCGATCCCCTCCAAGCGCCGGGTAATTGGAAACGAGGACTTCTTGATACCAACCGACCTGCGAGAGTGGATTACTTCCTCGGATAGTCAAGAGATCAGGTTAGTAATTGCCGACCTCGATTTTCCTACGGGCAAAGAACTCGGGGAGTTTGACCAACGCGCTCGTCTTGTATGGCAGTTTGTTATCGAGCACGTAAAGTATTGCCCCGATGAGATCGCCCAACGCAAACTAGACTTTTGGCAATTTCCGGCGGAGACTCTCGCGTTGGGAAAAGGAGACTGCGAAGATTGCGCCTTCCTGCTCGCTAGTCTGTTATTGGCGTCGGGTATTAGTCCATTCTGTGTGCGCGTAGTATTTGGGACGTTGACCCAAGAAGATGGCTCGCCGGTCGCGCACGCTTGGCCCATCTACAAGGACGAGAACGGCGGATGGCGTATTCTTGAAAGTACGCTGGAGAAATTACCGGATGAGTATGAGTGGCCCTGGGCGGATTACCTCGCCAGGCTAAACTCGCTCCCAAGATACCGGCCTGAAATGTGTCTTAACCGAGACCACGTTTGGGCAATAGGTCCTCGGCGTACTCAAGACGTAACTGTTTATCTCGCTTCGAGAAAGCGCCGGATGCGATCTCGAACGCGTTGTTGAACACGCCTGCTACTTCGTCGTAACTAGATCAAGAAGTCAAATCCCGGCACAAGAAAGCGTATTGATCGGGCAGAGTAACGGGCCGACCTGCAGGTTGGCGCGTTACTTTCGCATATCTCTCGCTCTGTAGTTCGTGTTAATCATGCTTAGCTGATTCCTACGTTTTGACGTCGGCGCGAGGCCGAGGTCGACGACGTCGAGGCCGGCGCCACCGAAGACGTCGGACAAGATCGCCGCGAACGGTTCGCTCGAGGGGCGGTTGTCGCGGCCCCACAGCGCGGTCTTCCTGGCGCGGCCTACGAGGTAGGTCGCCACGCCCCGCGCGATGGCGGCGACGACGTCGTCGGTGAGCTCCTCGCCGACGGGGCCGCGGACGTCGTACTCGCGGAATATGTTTTGCGGTATCAAGGCGGACCTCCCGGGTTGTTTCGGAGTAAAACAAATGCCGGCCGGCGTCGTAATAAATTTCCGGCCCGCGAGCGGCCGAAGTTGCTTGTAATGCCGTCGTCGTTATGTTAATAATGCGCCATCCCAAAGCCCCCGCAGGAGGTGTGCGTTGAATACGTTATACAAGTCGACCGGCCTGATGTTATTCCTTTTCGTAGTTTTCTCCGTGGCCGGATGCGCCAGGAAAGCGGAGGAACCGGCGACGGCCGAGGAGACCGGAGCCGTCGCCGAGTCGGCGGCGCCCGAGGTTCTATCGGAAGACCTTAACGAAATCTTCGGCGCCAAGGTAGCCGAGGTGGACGCGTACATGACCGCCCACGACGTCAAGAATACGCCGCGCGGAGAGATCGCGGCCACCCTCGAAACCTTCCGAACGGACTTCGAAGATTTGGGCACCGAGGCCGCCGGCGACGACGAGTTGTCGGCGCGGTGCGCCCTGGCGGCCCAGGGCATGGCCCTCTACGTAAAGAGCCTTCGCGTCCCCCCGGACGACCTGAATGCGGTGCAGCTCGCCATCGACGCCGAGGTTAAGTGGACCCAGGCCAAAGAAGGCGCCGCCGGCGAACCGCAGACCTAAGTTTTTTCTGCCTTAAATCCGGCTCACCGGGCGTCGGCCGCCGGGAGGACGGCGGCTCGCGGCTGCGCGCCCCCGCGCCCGGGTCGCGGGGGGCCGTGTTGTATCATTAATTATTTATTAATTGTCATATTGAAAGAGCACGGCGCCGCGCTGGCGGGGCGGCGCCGCGGCCGGGCGGAAAAAAGCGCGACGTCGCCGTTTCCGCCCTTAATTTTTTGCTTGACACCCAATATGTTGGGGTGTAAAATCGTCCCAGGTACGACATATAGGATTTAATCTGTGGCTACGGGATTGCCGCGAAATGTTATTAAGGTACGGTTTCGGTTTCGAGGATAGCAATTTTTGCCGCCGGCGCGGCGAGGTATCGCAAAGGGAAGTCGTGACGTCATGGCTGTAGGAGCGGGACGCAAATCGGCGCGGGTTAAGGCTCGGCTCAGGGCGCGGGCCCTCTTGAACGATATGGGAGTGCGCGGTTCGCAAGCGGAGAAGATCATTATCGAGACCCTGGACGAGTTGGAGGATTTGGGTAATTTCGGCGGCGAAGTGCTGGAGGGCGTCGTCCGGGAAAAGGTGAAGGAGTACGAAGCGGGATGGGAGAGGCACGTGCCGCCGGTGGCGGGGGACGATTGGGAGGAGCCGGAGATCGAGCTGACGGATAACGGGTTCGAGGTTCTGAGACGGCGCTACCTCCGGCGGGACGAAGAGGGCCATCCGCTCGAGGAACCGCGCGAGATGTTCTGGCGCGTCGCGTGGGCGGTGGCGGAGGCCGAGAGGATATACAATCCCATAGCGGACCTGGAGCCGGCGGCTCGCGAATTCTACGGCATTATGGCCCGTCGCGAATTTATGCCCAACTCGCCCACGTTGATGAACGCGGGCCGCGAGCTCGGCCAACTCTCGGCCTGTTTCGTGCTGCCGGTCGAAGATTCGATGGATTCCATTTTCGGGGCCATAAAGGATACGGCGCTCATTCACAAGAGCGGCGGCGGGACCGGGTTCTCCTTCTCGCGGCTGCGCCCCAAGAACGACGTCGTGATGTCGACGAAAGGGGTTTCGAGCGGCCCCATATCCTTTATGCAAGTCTTCGACGCGGCGACGGAGGCCATAAAGCAGGGCGGGACGCGACGCGGCGCCAATATGGGCATTTTGCGCGTCGACCACCCGGACGTCATGGAATTCATCGCGTGCAAGGCCGAGGAGAACCGGCTCAACAACTTCAACATCTCGGTCGCCTTGACCGACGAGTTCATGGACGCCCTGGCGGCGGAGGGGACGTACGCCCTGGTGAACCCGCGCACCGGCGAGGAGGCGGGCTGCGAACCGGCCTCGAAGGTGTTCGGCAAGATCGTCGAGATGGCGTACCGCAACGGCGAACCCGGCATCGTATTCATCGATCGCATCAACGCCGCCAACCCCACGCCCCACGTCGGCGATATCGAATCCACGAATCCCTGCGGCGAACAACCGCTGCTGCCGTACGAGTCGTGCAACCTGGGTTCCATCAACCTGGGTCTGATGACGAAGGAGAAAAAGGACCGCAGCACCATCGATTGGGAGCGGCTCGCCCGGACCGTGCACGCCGCGATCCACTTCCTCGACAACGTCATAGACGTCAACCGCTACCCCCTCACCAAGATAGAAGAGAACACGAAGGCCAACAGAAAAATCGGCCTCGGCGTCATGGGCTTCGCGGAGCTCCTCGTCAAGTTGTGGATACCCTACAATTCCGATGAGGCGGTGGAGGTCGCGGAACAGGTGATGGAGTTTATCGACCTCGAGTCGAAGCGGGCCTCGGCGCGGCTGGCCGAGGAGCGGGGCGTTTTCCCGAACTTCCGGGGCAGCATCTACGACCGCCCGGGCGCGGCCCGGCTCCGTAACGCCTCGACGACGACCATCGCGCCGACCGGCACCATCAGCATAATCGCGGGCGCCGCCGGCGGCATCGAGCCCATATTCGCCCTGTGTTTCCACCGCCGCGTCTTAGACGACGACAAGCTCGTCGAGACCAACCCGCTTTTCGCGGCGGCGGCGGCGCAGGCCGGCATCGCCAGCGAGGAGCTGTTCGGGAGCCTGGCCAGCGGCGAATCGATACAGAAGCGCGACGACGTCCCGGCGGAGTTGAAGCGCATATTCGTTACCGCCCACGACGTTTCGCCGGAGTGGCACGTTCGCATTCAGGCCGCCTTCCAGAAGCATACGGACAACGCCGTATCCAAGACGATCAATTTCCCCAAATCGGCCACCGTGGCGGACGTCGAGCAGGCGTACCTGCTGGCTTACGAGTTGGGGTGCAAGGGCGTAACGATTTACCGCGACGGTTCGCGTTCGGTTCAGGTTTTGAACGTGGGCGAGCCCGCGGAGGAGGAGGCGGGGGGGGAGACGGCCTCGCCCGGGCGGCGGGCGGGCGTGGCGCCGCGGCCCCGCCCCGCCGTCACCCACGGCGTAACCGAGAAGATATCCACCGGGTGCGGGACGCTGTACATCACGTTGAATTGGGACGAAGAGGGTCTGTGCGAGATCTTCGCCAAGATGGGAAAGTCCGGCGGCTGCATCTCGTCGCACTCCGAGGCCACTTCGCGCCTTATCTCGCTGGCGCTGCGCGCCGGCGTCACCGTGAAGTCCATCATAAAACAGCTCCGCGGGATCCGCTGCCCGATGCCGACGTGGCAGAACGGAGAGGCTATATTGAGCTGCCCCGACGCCATCGGCATCGTTATCGAGCGTCATATGGGAGCCGGGACGACTCCTCTTTTCGAAACCGAACCGGCGGAAGAGGAGATGGAGGCCCTGCGGCGGGAACGTATGTTGAAGGAACTCGCCAACGTCGGCCCGCAGTGCCCGGAGTGTTCCGGCCTGTTGGAGATTGCGGAAGGTTGTTTAACCTGCCGTTCGTGCGGGTTTACGAGGTGCGGCTAGGACCCGGAGCGAACGAGCCGCGCGCGAGGAGGTGAACGTACCCGCTATGCCGTGCAAATCCAAAACCACCAAGAAAAAAGCGGCTCCTAAGAAGAAGTCGAGCAAGAAGAAATAGTAACTCCTTAAACGCCCGGGGCGCCGGTCGGAAGTAAGCAGTGTGGCCGCCTCGAGCTAACGGGCCGGGTTAGCGCCCGCCCCGTGTATCCAGGTCCGCCGTTCCGGCGAAGGAGGTGAAATGATGGCGACGAAGAGAACTGCCGTCAAGAAGAAGGCCGCTACTAAGAAGAAAGCTGCTCCCAAGAAGAAGGTCGTGGCCAAGAAGAAACCCGTGGCCAAGAAAAAACCCGTGACCAAGAAAAAAACCGCGGCCAAGAAAACAACCACCAAGAAGAAAGCTACTAAGAAGAAGTAGTTCGGGAGCGCCAGCTTAGGAGCGAAGAGGGGTCGCGACTGCGGCCCCTTCGCAACGGCGCCGAGCGCCGCAGCCGGGGTTATCGAAATTTGCATCTCACGCTTTTTTCTGCTATAATATCCGCGAATAATTCGCGGGGACAAGAATATACCTCGTGTGAGGATTCACCGATTCGGCCGGCGTCGGCCCCTGCGTCCGGGATTTCCGGGCGTTTATGAACTGTTGAGGGGTTTTAGTACTACGTCTTGCGGGTTTGCTTAATGCGGCCGGTTTATTTCGGTCGGCTGCATGAGAGGAGGTGAAGACCCGCAATGGCAAACAAAAAGAAGAGTAAGCCCAAGAAAGCGACGCCTAAGAAGTAGGGATTATACGACCCAAAAGACCGCCCTTCGGGGCGGTTTTATTTTTCGGCGGCGTTTCCGCTCCCGGGGCGCGGCGTTCAAGTTCGCCGGGGGGCCGGAACGTTTTAGGGTTTCGTTTCCTTCGACGTACCACTCGCGGTAGATTTTTGCTATAATGCAACGCCTTCGCGTTCGGCCCGCCGCTACCTCGGCGAGCCGGCGGCCCCGGCCTTGAGCAGGTGTGCCGCGGCGCACCCTACGCCTTATGCAACCTTTTAAAGAGTATATTACCCGCCACGTCGTCGTTGCCGACGGCGCGATGGGGACGTACCTCTACGCCAGGGGTATCGAGGCCGGCCGCTGTTTGGAGGAATTGAACGCTTCCCGGCCGGAGCTCGTAGCCGAAGTCCACGCCGCATACCGGGCCGCGGGCGCGCGTCTCGTGGAGACCAATACGTTCTCGGCCAACGGCGTCAAGTTGAGTCGCTTTAACCTCGAGGGCCGCGTCGCCGAGCTGAACGAACGGGGCGCGGCCGTAGCGCGGGAAGCGGTCGGCGCGGAGGCGTTCGTCGCCGGCGCCGTCGGGCCGCTGGGCGCGATGATAAAGCCTTTCGGTTACCTGACCGAGGACGAGGCGCGGGCGTTCTTCCGCGAGCAGATGGCCGGCCTTCTGGCGGGGGGCGTCGACCTGGCTTTTATCGAGACGATGTCCTCGCTCGTCGAAGCCCGGGTCGCGCTGGCGGCGTGGCGCGAATTGACGGAGCTGCCGGCCGTCGTGTCCCTCACGTTTTTACCGGACGGCACGACGAAGTTCGGCGACGACGTCGCCGTCGCTTTCGAAGCGGCCTTGAGCGCCGGGGCCGACGTCGTAGGGTTGAACTGCAACCTCGGCCCCAAGGAGACGTACGACATCGTCGCGGAGCGAGTTATGCCGAACCCGCCGGCGCGGGAGCCCTGGTACGTGAGCGTTATGCCCAACGCGGGTTACCCGGCCAGCGTCGGCGGCCGCGCCGTCTACGGCGCCACGGCCGAGTACTTCGGCGAATACGCCGCGCTGTTCGCGGACGTCGGCGTCAACGTCGTGGGCGGCTGCTGCGGTACGACGCCCCGCCACGTGGAGGCGATCGCGCGGGCCCTGGAGGGGGCGGCCCCTTCGCGCCGGCGCGCCGTCGCCGCCGCGGTGACGAGCGCCGCCCCCGAGCTCGAGCCGGCGGCCGTCGCCGCGGAGCGCGAGCGCTTCGTCGACAAGCTCGGGCGGCAGTTCGTCGTCTCGGTGGAGGTGGACCCGCCGCGCGGCCCGGATTACGCTCGGGCGCTCGAGGCCGCGAAGGGACTCAAGGAACTCGGCGTCGACGCGGTTAACGTCGCGGACAATCCGCTGGCCCGCGCCCGGATGTCCTCGGTGGCGTTGGCGCACATCATCCGCGAAGAAACGGGCCTGGAGCCCATACTCCATTTCACGTGCCGCGACCGCAACTTGCTGGGCCTCCAGTCCGAACTCGTGGGGGCCGCGGCCCTGGGTATCGGCGTGATACTCGCGTTGACCGGCGACCCCTCCGAGGTCGGCGATTACCCCAAGGCGAAGTCGGTCTTCGACCTCGATTCTACGGGCCTGGTACGGCTGGTCCGCAAACTGCGGTCCGGCGCCGACCTCGCAGACAAGCCCATCGGCGCGCCGTTCGATATGGCCGTCGGCGTCGCGTTGAACGCCGGGGCCGGCGACCTCGAGCGCGAGCGCGAGCGCTTCGGCGAGAAGGTGGCGGCGGGCGCCGATTTCGCGATGACGCAGCCGTTCTACGACGCCCGGGTCTGGTTCGATTTCCTGGACCGCTACGGCGAGCCGCCGCTGCCGGTAATCCTGGGCCTATTGCCGTTCAAAACGTTCCGCCACGCCCAGTTCCTCCATTACGAGGTCCCGGGCATAGAGGTGCCGCCGGCGGCGCTGGCGCGGATGGAGGCCGCCGCGGCGCGGGGCAAGGACGCCGAACTCGCCGAAGGCGTCGCCATCGTGCGCGAACTCCTGGCCGAACTCAAAAGTGCCTGCCAGGGCGTCTACGTAGTCCCGCCGTTCGGGAGATACGACGTCGTGGCGGAAATATTGGCTTAAACCGGAGGTCCCCGAACGGGAGGTAGCTATGACCGAGGACAGCGGCTTCGATAAGGACGAGGCGATATTCCTCTCTATATTGTACTCGTTCCACGCCGCGGCGATGCAGCAAATGGGTAAGATCGCCAATCCCTTCACCGGAAAGGTCGAGCGGGATTTGGACGCCGCGCGCGGAACGATCGACGTCCTCCTTATGTTCCGGAAGAAGACGGACGGCAATCTGTCCGACCGCGAGCGCCGCGTCCTGACGAACTTGATTACGGAGCTCCAGCTCAACTACGTCGACGAGGCCAAGCGGGAGCCGGCCGCCGCCGAAGCGGAAGAGACGGCGCCGAAGGAAGCGGCCGGCGCGGCCGAGGGCGCGGCCGAGGGTGCCGAGGCGGCCCCGCCCGCCGAGGAGCCGCCCGCCGAAGCGGAAGAGACGGCGCCGAAGGAAGCGGCCGGCGCGCCC
>DATKXQ010000057.1:0-2844 GCA_035528975.1 bacterium | reverse complement strand
TGTAATCGAACGTCGTTGTGAGGTCGAAGCCGAACCACTCGTCGGGTCGCCCGGTGAGGACGAGGGGATTGGCCGAGTGAACCAGGGCCGGCGTGTTGCCGCCGTAGTTCGTATTAAGGTCCGTCGTGAGCTCGGCGACCGAGGTGTGGCAGAGCCGGAGTTCGAACTGGCGGAAGGGCGCGTTGGCGAACGTACCGGCCGCCTGCCATTCGATGCGGGTAATCGGCGCCTCGAAGTTCAGGCCGCTTTGCGGTACCAAAAACTGGTACCGGTAGCAGATCCCTCACGTGCCGCAGAATGGGAGCTTGACCGGTTGCTCTTTGGAGCCTGTCTCGACCTGGCCGGCGAAGGCCGCGGCCACGGCCAGCGCGAGCACGATTATCAGGGCGTATTTTTTATTCATCGCTTTCTCCTCGAGGCGAGTTGTCGGCCGATTCGCGTTGCCCCCCTCGCGTAATATTATGACAGACTCAAGGCGTTTGTCAAATATTAACGTCGCCCGGCCGCGGCCGTCACTTGACGCCGCGGAGCCGCGGGAAGCGCCAGGCCACGCCGGCCGAGTATAACAGCGAAACGGCGCCGCCGATAATGAGCGCGGCCTTCACGTCGACGTACCGCGCGACGTACCCCGCTTGCAGCGAGCCCAGCCGCATCGCCCCCATAAATACCAGGAAGTATATGCTCATTACGCGGCCGCGCAGCCGGTCCGGCACGTTGAGCTGGATGAGCGTGTTGGCGAGCGAGTTCTGTACCACGAAGAAGAAACCGGTCGCCGCCAGGGCCGCCGCGGCGAGCCAGATCGTCCGGACGAAGGCGAACGATAACACCAGCGAAGCGAACGCCATAGTTGATGCGCTGAGCAGAAAGCCCCGCCGACTCGCCGGCCCGAGGCTGGCGACGGTAAGCGCGCCGACGAGCGCGCCCGCCCCGACGCAAGTCATCAGGAACCCATAGACGTCGACGCCGCCGCCGAAGACCTCTTTCGCGAAAACCGGCATTAGTACGGAATAGGGCATTACGAAGAACGCCGAGACGCCCACGATCGATATGATAATCCAAACCAGTTTATCGTGCCCGATATACCGGAACCCCTCGGCGATTTGCCGGCGGGGGGTTTCTGTGGTCTCGTGCCGCATCGAGCGCGTCCGCATCATCAGGAGCGCTCCTATGACCGGAAGGAACGATATAGCGTTGATGCCGAAGGCCAACCCTTCGCCGACGGCGACGATTAGGAGGCCGGCGACGGCGGGCCCCGCGCTCCGGGCGACGTTGAAGATAGTCGAGTTGAGGGCGATGGCGTTGGTGAGGTCTTCTTTGCCGACCAGCTCGACGACGAAGGATTGCCGCGCCGGCGTGTCGAGGGCCTGGGCCAGCCCCGAGAAGAACGCGAGTATCATTACGTGCCAGACCTGGACGTGGCCCGTGAGGGTGAGCACGGCGAGAACGGAGGCCTGAACGAAGAGCGTGACCTGGGCGATAAGGACGAGACGGCGTTTGTCGAAGCGGTCGGCCAGCGAGCCGGCCCACAGGCCCATCGGCAGCGACGGCACCAGGCCCACGAAATTTACCATCCCCAACATGGCGGGCGAGCCCGTCAGACGGTATACGAGCCAGTTCTGGGCGACCAGCTGCACCCACGTCCCGACGAGCGACACCATCTGGCCGAACCACCACAAACGATAATCGCGGTGGCGCAGCGCCCGGAAGGTCCGCGGCATCGTGACGCGGCGCCGGAGCTGGTCCGCCAGCGTGTTGGTGTTGGTTCTAATGGCCATAGGACGGGTTCGGCCGGCGGGCGGCGCGCCGGCGGGCCGAATGGTAAATCAGAATACCGAAGGCCGCGACCGCGGCGCACACGGCGCTAAAGAAGAACGTCCCGGCGCCGCCCCATCGGTCCCAGATGAAGCCGGCGGTTATCGACCCGGGCAGGATGGCCAGGCCGCTCGTCATGTGGAGAAGGCCGATGGCGGCGCCGCGCCGTTCGGCCGGCACCGCGGTCGAGACGAACGTCGGCGGCAGCGCCATGAACGCCTGGTAGTAGAGGGCGTAGAGGGCGAAGAGCGGCCACAGCGTCCACGCGTACTCGAGGAGGCCGGCGGCGACCAGCACCGCCGCCTGGAAGAGGTACGTCGCCGCGAGGACCGGCAATACCGCGAGCCGGTCCGCGAGCCAGCCGATGGGAAACGGCCATATGACCTGGGCGACGGTGAAGACGAGGTAGATAAGGGGGACGAGGCCGATGGCGACGCCTAACTCGGTCGCCCGCAAAATATAGAAGGCGTACGAGAGCATGCCGAAGGAGTATAAGCCGTGGCAAACTAAGAACGGCCACCAGGCGGCGGCTACCTTGCGGTCGAAGATCTTGGGCGGCACGGGGCAGCTGACGCGTTTGGGTTGTTTGACGAGGACGAGGATGGCGACGGCGACGAGGATGCCGGGGATTATCGTCAACTTGAATATGTCGCGGTGCGAGAAGTCGGTGTGATTGAGGAGGAAGTACAGGACCAGGACGCCGCCCACGGCGCCCGCGGAGTCGAGGGCGCGGTGGAGGCCGAAGGCCCGTCCCCTGACGGCCGAGGACGTGTAAGTGGCGAGGAGGGCGTCCCGCGGGGACGTACGAACGCCTTTGCCGAGGCGGTCCGCGACGCGGAGCGAGAGGACCGCGGGGCCGGAGCGCGCGAAAGCCATCAGCGGCTTGCTTATTACCGACAGCGCGTAGCCGGCGAACATCAGCCACTTGTGGCGTCCGGCGCGGTCGCAGATGTAACCGGAAAAGTATTTGAAGACGGCCGCAGTGGCCTCCGCGGCGCCTTCGATGAGGCCCAGGAACGCGGCGGCCAGGCC
>DATKXQ010000056.1:0-3586 GCA_035528975.1 bacterium | reverse complement strand
CGTTCTTCGAGCGACGCCGTGCCGTATCGATATAATTTAAAACCGGCGTTGGTATATTCTTTAATATTAGATAGTTACGTGGCGTAGTATCCCAGTAAGCTTTAAATTGCGTTCGCGCGTTCCGGCGCCGTTTCACAGCTTCCGCTTTTCCAATTCCGTCGTTGCGGCGCGGCGCATAACGTCGAACGGGGCGTCGAGGCCGGTCCACAGCGCGAAAGCGCGTTCGGCCGCGTATAACAACATATTCAAGCCGTCGGCGTGGCGGAGGCCGCGTTCTGCGGCGGCCTGTAGCAACGGCGTGCGTTGGCCGTAGCTTACGTCGTAGACGAAGCACCCGGGGGGGATAACGTCGTAGTCGAACGGCGGGGGGCCGGCTCCCGTCCGGTTAAAAGCCGTCGCGTCGACGAGGAGGGCCGGTCGTTTCCCGGTCAAGAAAACCGCGACGTCCTCCGTGCGAATTATGGCGGCGTGGCTGGAGAGGCCCGGGCGGGGCCGCGTCAGCTCGCCGGCGGCGTACGTGACTTTTGCCCGGGCGCGCTCCAGCGCGAGGCCGCAAGCGCGGGCCGTGGCGCCGGCGCCGAGTACCAACGCCGGTTTGGCCGTTACGTCCACGGCCAGTTCTTCCAGCGCGCGGCCGAAGGCGTAGACGTCGACGTTGAAACCCTCCACGGCGTCGCCGCGCGCGCGGGCGGTAGTCACGGCCTTCAGGAGTTCGGCCTCGGCCGAGAGCTCGTCGCACAACGCGACCGCCGCCTCTTGGCAGGGGGGACCGAAGTCGGCGCCGGCCAGGCCGTCGCCGCGGAGGCGGCCGAATAATCCGGCCAGCGTCGCCGCGTCGGCGCGGAACGGAATGTACGACCAGTTCAAACCGGCGGCCGGAAACGCCGCGTTGTGTATCACCGTCGTAAGGGATACGTTGGCCGCGTCGCCGAACGACGCCACGAGCTTGTGATTTTCTCTCATCACTCGAAATATTATAAAACGCATTCCGCGGGAAGTCGAACAATTCCGTAGCGCACGGAACGCGCCCGAGGGTTTATGACGGTCTTCACCCCTTCCGATATATCGGTCGTCTTGCCGGTGGGGAATGGTTCGGCTGTCGCCGGGGGCGTCGTCCGCGCGCTCGTCCAGGCGTCGCCGCCGCCGGGCGAGGTCGTGGTCGTGGACGACCGCGTTTCGGACGGCTCGTTGGACGGCGTCAAGGCGGACGGCCGGGTGCGCGTGGTGCGGAACGACCGCGGCCCGGGCCCCGCGGGCGCGCGCAACGCCGGCGCGCGGGAGGCCCGCGGCCCCGTAATACTTTTCGTCGACGCGGACGTCTTCGTGCCGCCGGACGTATTCGCCAGGATAGCGGCGGCGTACGGCGAGGGAGTGGACGGCGTCGTCGGCGTCGAGGCCGAGGTGGCGACGCTACCCAACCTCGCGAGCCGTTACAAGAACCTTTGGATGCGCTACACCTATCTTATCCTGCCCCGGCGGGTCGACCTCTTCTATACGAGTTGCGCGTCCATAAAGAAGGATTCGTTCCTGGCGGCGGGGGGATTCGACGAGGGCTACGCCAAACCCTCGGTCGAGGACACGGCTTTCGGCCGGACCCTCGCCGCGCACGGCATTCGAATAGTCCTCGATAAGAGCGTCGAGGTCGAGCACCGCAAGGTTTACGGCGGGTGGGGCGTCCCGGCCGCGGCGTTCAAACGGGGCGCGGCGCTCGCGCGCTGCATCCTTCGAATGGGCAGGCGCCCGGGTTCCGGCGGCAACCGGACGTCGGTGCCCTCCTCGTTCATCGCGTCGGTGGTGGCGGCGGCGCTGTTCCCGTTGTGGATAGCGGTAGCGGCGTTCTCGTGGCCGTGGGCCGTCGTCGGCGCGGCGGCGACGTGGGCGGCGATATACTTGTTGAATATAAAGTGGCTGGCGTTCCTGGCCCGACGCGGCGTCCTCCTGGCGCTGTGGTCGTCGGCCTTCCTCCCGCTGGAAGTAGTTTTAAGTCTGGCGGGCGGGGTCTGGGGAACGGCGAGTTACTACTTGCTCGGGAAGCGATATTGAGTTAAGGTTTACGCCCTATGCGCCACGGCCTGAAGATATCCGTAGTGATGCCCTGCTACAACGAGGAGGAGGGCGTCGCCGAGTGTCTGCGGCAGATGCCGGACTGCGTCGACGAGGTGGTCGTCGTGGACAACAACTCCAGCGACCGCACCGGCGCCGTCGCGCGCGAGGCCGGCGCCACGGTCGTCTTCGAGGTGCGGCCGGGCTACGGCCGGGCGTACAAGTCGGGCCTCTCCCGCGCCTCGGGCGACGTAATCTGCACCCTCGACGGCGACGCGACGTACCCCGTGGACGCGATACCTTATCTTATAGACATCCTCGTGGCCGACGAGCTGGATTTCATAAGCGCGTGGCGCATCGCCGCGGATTGGCAGGAGAGCTTCGACTACTTCCTCCGCTTCGTCGGCAACCGCATATTCAATCTGACCATAGTTCTCCTCTACTGGTTCCGCCTGCGCGATTCTCAATCCGGGATGTGGTGTTTTAAGCGCGACGTGTTGGAGCGGGTCAACGTCACCTCCGACGGCATGCCCTTCTCGGAAGAATTGAAACTCGAGGTTTTCGAGAAGCGTCGGGATATCCGGGCGCGCGAGGTCCCGGTCCATTTCCACTACGTCAAGCGTCGCGGCGAATCCAAGTTGTCCCTCTGGAAGGACGGGACGCGCAACTTCGTCTTCCTGTTCGTCCGCCGGTTCAAGAAGTTGTTCGGAATATGGCGGGCCGTTCCGCCCATCGCCGACGAGAAGCCGATGTCGGCGTTGCCGGAGGAGAAGGCCGCGGCTTAGGCCGTCCGGCGGCGTCATGCCCTACGCCGACGTTGCTCCCTACTTAGGAAAATTAACGGTGGCGCGGAGGGCCCACGCCCGGGTGCGGTACGCGTCGGCGCCGCTCGAGGCCGTAGCCGCGCTGGTCCCGGCGGGGGTGCAGGCCGTCGTCGAGCTCGGCTGTTCGACGGGCGTGTTCGCCAACGTCCTGAAGGCGCGGCGGCCCGACGTCGACGTGACCGGCGTGGACGCGGCGAAGGAGAAAGTCGAGGCCGCGAGCCGGACCGTTTGCGGCCGGGCCGGCCTGACCTTCGTTGAAGACGACGCCTTCGCGTACGTCGAGCGCCGCGGCCCGTTCGAGGTGTTGGCGGTCGTGGACGCGTTGTATCTGTGGCCGCCGGAGCGGCAGGACGACTTCGTCCGTCTCGCCGCGGGTAAACTCCGGCCCGGCGGATACCTCGTCGTCAAGGAGATGACGGACCGGCCGGCGTGGAAGCGGCGATGGTGCGCGTTCCAGGAGTGGCTCGCCGTCGGCGTAATGGGTTTGACGGAAGGGGCGGGGGTCTACCTGCGCCCGGGCGAAGCGTACCGGCGGGTAATGGAAGAAGCCGGCCTGGCGGTGGAGACGTTCGATTTAAGCCGGGGTTACTTGCACCCGCACTTCGCGTTGCGCGGAAGGAAGGAGCGGAATGTATAGACTACGAGCGTATATTGCCGTCCTCGTCGTCGCGGCTATGGCGGCGCCGGCCGCCGCGGGCCTGCTCGACGCTTTTACCGGC
>DATKXQ010000055.1:0-2053 GCA_035528975.1 bacterium | reverse complement strand
CTGGCCGCCGTCGCGGGCGCGGCCTTCCGCTACGCCGCGATGGACCACATCTCGCCGCGCGAGTTCTCGTACATGATCGAGTCCTGCTTCCGCTTCCGCTACGCGGAGATGAGGATGCTGGGCCAAGAGCCGCCGGCGCTGGACGTCGCCGCGCAGTGGCCGGAGGGTTTCCCCGCCGACCGCATGATCCTCACGCCGCCCGACCGCCTCGCGGCGCTCTTCTACAAACTGCACCGGGGCGATACGTACTTCGCGGCCCGCTCCCTGATAAACTTCCTCTCGGCCGCGGGCGTCGCCGCGTTCGCGGCGCTGGCCCTCGCGGCCTTCCGCCGGCCGTGGCCGGCGGCCGCGGCCACCTTGCTCTACGCCGGGACCTTCGGCGCCTACTCCCGAAGTTGGGGCAACTTCCTGCGCGAGGACTTCGCCATGCCGGGCCTCCTCCTCGCGGCCGCGGCGACGCTGTACCTCCTCACCTCCCCCGGCGGCAAGCGCCGGTGGCTCGTCGCCGGGGGGGCCGCGGCCGCGACGCTGGGGGCGAGCTCGTGCTGGCACCTGAGCCAATTCTACGTCGCGGTCCTCGCGTTGTTCGTCGTGGGATACGCCGTCGCGGGCCGGAACCGCGAAGCGGCGCTGGCGGGCGGAGGCCTGTGGCTCGGCCTCGCCGTCGCCGCCCTCCTCAACAAACCGCTCTGGGTCAAGGGGGCCTTCTGGAACGTCAGCGTGGCGTTGGCGGCGGCGCCCGTCCTCGCCTGGGCGCTCGGCCGCCTGCTCGGGAAGCCGGGAAAGGCGCGGTGGATGACGGCCGCGTTCGCGCTCCTCCTGGTCGCGCTGTCGCTGGCGTTCGGCCGGTCGGCGGGTTACGGCCACGTTTACGAGCTCGTCTGGGCGAAGCTCGTCCACTTCGGCCGGTACCCCGGGCCGGCGGCGTTGTCGCCGGACGCGCGGTTCTTCTGGGTGGGGCCGTACCAATCGCCGGCGCCGATGGTGGTCTTCTTCGAGTACGGCTCGCTCATCCTATCCGCGGCGCTGGGCCTGGGCCTGTGGTGGTACGCCGTCGCCAAAAGGCGCCTCGCGGGCGGCGCGTTCGTGGCCGTCGCGGCGCCGCTCTTCGCCGTACTGTACCTCCTCATGATGAGGTTAACCGTATTCCTGGCGCCGTGGGTAGCTATACTCGGCATTTACCCGGCGGCCGCGATAAAAGGAGCCAAAGGCCGGGCGGCGTACGGCGCCGTCCTGGCGCTTCTATGGGGCTTCCACGTTTACACCGCCAACGTACAAGACCAACCCCGGTGGCTCCAAGACGCCGTAACCTCGGTTACGCGCTACGAACCGGACATCCCGTGGTACTACGGCTCGGAGCGCATCGAATTGCTCCTCTGGTTGGCGGACAGGCCGCGGCCGGCGCCGGTGTTGGCCGACTTCTCGTTGAGCCCCCCCTACCTCTACCTGGCGAAGCAGCCGACGGCGTTGAACCCGATGTTCGAAGTGCCGGAGGTGCGGCGGAAGGCGCTCACGTACGCCGAGGCGGCCCTCGCCGACGAGGAAACGTTCTACGAGCTGTGCCGGCGGTGGCGGGTCAAGTACGTCGTGCACTTCGCGCCCCAGGTCCTGTCGCGGGGGGCGGGGACTTTTTACAACGCCACGGCCCAAGAGCCCGGCCCCGATTCCGCGGCGGCGCGCATGCAATTCCGCCCCGAGGGACTCCGCCGCTTTCGCCTCGCGCTCGAGACGTACAACGTCCGCGTCTTCGAGGTCGGAAAGCCCTTCGACGGCTACGCCTCGCCCGCGTACCATCCCCTCTACGACCGGAGCCGTTTCGGCGGCATACCGGACGAGAAGACGCTCGCCGAATTCTACCGCTCGCGCGACCGGGCGGACTATTATTACAAGCTGGGGTGCGCCTACCAGGCGGCGGGAGAATTCGTAGCCGCCGCCGCGGTCTTCAACAACACCCTCCGCCTTCATCCCGACTACGAGGACGCCAACCTCCGGCTCGGCTTCTGCAATTTAAAACTCGGCCTCTACGACGACGCCCGGCGCGCGCTCGAGCGCG
>DATKXQ010000054.1:0-4339 GCA_035528975.1 bacterium | reverse complement strand
GTCCAGTAGGCCGTCCCGAATTTCTGGGGCTTCGACGATCTGCCGCAGCAGCCGCCGGTGGCGAAGTAAGACGGCATCCCGAACGTGGCGACCAGCGAGCCCCGGCCGCCGACGTCGACGATGCAGCTCGGTTGGCCGTTGGTGCGCGAGCTCGCCACGAGGTACGAGCCGGAGCGGCCGTCGGCGATATCGGAGAACGCCACCGCGCCGGTGGACATCATGGCCTCGGGCCAGCCGTCATAAGCGACCGTCCCTGCGAACGAGCCGGTAGACGTATAGCGATTGAACCGGCCGTTGCCCAGGTGGCCCGAAACTTCGTAGTAGCTACCGGTCCACATGACGTCCTGGAGCGAACCGCCGCCCGGCCCCGATACGGCGAACGACGCGACGGGCGAACCCCCGGCGACGCGGTAAATAAAAAAGCGGGAGGTATCGGAGTCGACGAGGGAGATGTACCCGTTGCCCAGATGCGCGGCGTCGCCGCCCCGGGGCGTGGACGTCCCCGTCAGGGAGAAGGACCCGACCAACGTGCCGTTGAACCGGTAGCGGTAGAGGTAGTCCGCGCCGGCGGTACAGTATATCACCGATACGTAGCTATCGCCCACGTATATGCCGTTGGCGTACGGGTCGCCGTAACCGCTAAGGCGGAAAGAACTTACGATCGAACCCACGCCCGAAGCGGGGGCCGGAGCCCAACACAAGGCCGCAACTAGAACCGCGCCTATCGTCAACGCCGACGGTAAAACCGAATTACGCACCATGTCCTCCTTCCGGGTCAACGTACACGTCTTTAATTCCTATTATGGCAGAAATCGCGCCGGCCGTCAAATCGGCCCCGCGACGGCTTGTAAACGCTTCCCGGCTATGGTAGACTCCGGCCAATTCTTGGTCGACCCGCGTGCACCACCCAAAAAATTCAAAGAGTAAACGCATGACCGCGTACGGTTATAAAATCGCCCTGGCCTCCGTCGCCGCCGCGTGCGCGACGGCCTTGGTCGCCGGTTGCGTCCCGGGGGACGGGGACGTCGCCGTCGTCGACGGCGAATACAAGATCTCGGCCGGCGACGTAAAGTTTTATTACGAACGGGGCGCGGCCGCGGGGGAATGGCCCGAGGGTGAGGACCTCGACGAAAGGGTAAAAAGTATAGTCGAGGCGGCGGTGCTGGGTAAGATCCTCGAACTCGAGGCCGAGGAGCGCGGCTACGCGGAGGACGCCGATATAAAGGACCAACTCGAAGAGTTGCGAAACCAGAAACTCTTAGACTATATGTTCGGCCGGCTCGAGGCCTCCGTCCCGGTCACGCAGGCCGAGGTCCTCGACTATTACGAGAAGAGCCGGAAGCGCCGGATGTATTCTTTCATCATTACGGAAACGGCCGAGCGCGCCGAGAAGGTTTACGCGGCGCTCCGGGCCGGCATGCCCTGGGACCAGGCGGTGGCGGAGTTCTCCGTCTTCGAGGGATATACGGGGCCGGGCGGGAAGTGGGACTGCCCCATGGATTACGCGGGCGATGAGATCAGCGAGGCGCTTTTCGCTTTGGATAAAGGCGAATATTCCCGGCCCGTCGAGGTCCCGGGCGCCCTCGCGTGGCAAATCTACCGGTACGATAAAGAAGTGCACGGCCTGGGCCAAAGTTACGCCGAGGCGGCGCCCGACATCGAGCTCATCCTGACTCGCCAAAAGACGTACGCGCGCTACCAGGAGCTCGCTCGCGGCTGGCGCCGGGCCGGCTCCGTGGTGCGGAACGAGGAGCTGTGGCAGGATATCCTAAACCAGCCGTGCGAGAAACTTTGGACCGAATACGTCGGCCGCGACCTCGTAATTTCCGAAGTCGCGGGTATACCGATTTACTACGACGCCGTATGGGAATTGGTGCAGAAATTCCTGGGTTTGCCCCCCGCCGAAGTGGACGAGCTCAGGAGAAATAACCCCGAGCGTTACGAAGGCTTATGGGATATACACTTGCGCGATTTGGAGGACATCGCCCTCCTGCGCCACCAGGCGCTGCGAGAGGGCGTAGACCAAGTGCCGTCTTTTAAACGGGAGATGGCGGCGCGGCGGGCTGAGTTGCTTTTGGAAGCGCTGTACCAGAAGGACTTCGCCGCGAAGATCCCGGCCCCCACCGACGAGGAGATTAAGGCCTACTACGAGGCGCACCGGGAGGTTTTCTACAAACCCGAGAGCGTGGAGGTGTACCTGGTAGCGATGCCCGAGCGCGCCGAGCTGGAGCGCTTCTACGGCGAGGTAAAAGCCGGCGCCGACGTCGTTATAACGGGCGAGGCGAGGAATCGCGGCCGCGAAAAAGCGGAGCAGGAGAGGAGCGAACTCCCGTCGTCGGTGCCGCCCGAGCAGCGGGAGTGGCTTGGCGTCGTGGCCGTCACCGTCGACCCCGACCTTCTGAATTCGCCGCCGGACCCGCCTTTCGCGGCGGAGCTGAGGCCCCGCGTCTTCCCCGCGGGGGAGCTCAACGTTTTGAGCGAAGTCTTCCGGTTGCAGGACGGCCGGGGGGCGTTCTACGAACCCATCTACCACGCGCCGGCGGTCCAATTCGGCCTCGACGACGCCGAGACCGTGTATCGCTGCCGTAACGAGGTTTACGCCGGGAGGATTCAATCGCCGGAGACGGCCGCGGCGGCCGATGCGTGGCTCGAGTCGCTGCGGGCCCGTCATACGGTGGTCGTGGACGACGCGGCGGCCGCGCGCGTGGCGGCCGAGCTGCGCGAAAGCGTCCGGGGCGAATAACCCCGTCGCCGCCGCGCCGCAGCGTGCGCACACCTAAAGGAAAAGCCCCGCGGGCGCGAGGCTTTTTTATTCCGTTTCGTTAACCGAGTACTAACGGTACAGCGACTTTACTTTGCCCAAGCTGGTCGGCATTACGCTCGAGCCGCCGCGCGCGTCGATGTCGAACTCGTACGCGTAGAGCGCCGAGCCGGTATACCAGTTGGCCCAAATGGAAGCGCCGTAGGTGGAGGGGCTGGAGGAGTCGCCGTAGCAGAGGCCGTTGCAGTTGAAGCTCGGCGTGCTCCACGTGCGGACGAGCGAGCCGGCCGGATAAGTCGTCATGCACATCGGCTCGCCGTTGGACCACGAGGCCCCGACGAAGTACGGCCCCGTGCTGCTGTTCCCTTGTTGAGCATAGGCCGCGCCGCCGATATAGGTCATGCTGCCGGGCCAACCCGCGCACCTCCACGTGCCGGCGCTCGAGCCCGAGGTGGTAAAACGGTAGAAGAGGCCGCGGTCGCTTGAGCCGTTGGTCAAGTAGTAGGTCCCATCCCAGAAGACGTTCAACGGGTACGGGGAACCGGAACACGGGAACGACGAGACGGCCGCGCCGCCCGAGGTCCGGAAGACGTAGCAACGCAGGGTAGTCGCGTCCACGAAACTTAGATACCCGTTCCCGAGATGCGCCTTGTCCGCGTCGCGCGGCTGGCCAACCCCGGTTATCGCGACCGAACCCGCGGAGCTGCCGGTGGCGGTGAACCGCAGCAGGTAGGCGGTGCTGGTGGCGGTGTAGCCGATGCCGTAGACGTACGAGGGATCGCGGTAGATGCCCAGCGCGTAAGGCGTTACGAGGCCGGTCATGCGGAAGGAGCGGATAATCGAGCCGATGGCGTCGCTCTGCGGCCCCCCGCCCGGCGCGCCGCCGGCCGTCAACGCGGGCGGCAAAACGGCGAATGCCGTGCTCGCGAGCGTCGCTGCAATGGTGACGAGGGTTAATCCCTTCATGTCTTCAGCTCCTTTCTATGGCGTGATTCCCGTAAATTTTCACCGATATATTACAGGCCGTTACGTCAAGGCCGATATTCGAATATCGAAGCGGAATTCGCCGACCGCCGGTAGCGTTCCGTTAGGTTACAATAACCCTGTTTAGTATAACAATATTCGCCTCGGGCGTCAAGGCCGCGGCGGCGGCGTTCAATACCGCCGCGAGCCCGGCGCCGCCGCCGGCCTGTACGCCCCCGACAACACTTCCGAAAAAATTCCGGACTACGTCCTCGAAGCCGCAGGCGCCGGGAGGTTCGTCGAGGGGAGGGCCGGGGAAAGTGGTTGCACCGAGGCCGCGGAGGTCGTAGAGGATTTTGCACATCGCCGCCGCTTACCGGCGGGAAACGGGGGGCGGTTCGGCGCGGTTGCGGTTCCGCGCGACCGCCCCGCCGCGCGTCGGCCCGGGCGGCGCCCTCCCGGTAGGCGCGGCACGGCCGCCAAAATCGCCTTACGTTTACCCGCATCGGCTTTGCGGCCTGGTTCCGAATCGCCCTCTCGAAAAGGCTTAATACTTGAAAACGGCGCAATTCCCGCTCCTCTGAATAGGTTTTTCCCGTGATGTGACATTATTAT
>DATKXQ010000053.1:0-2713 GCA_035528975.1 bacterium | reverse complement strand
CGTGGATCTTCTCGTCGGGGGAGTCTTCGTAGAGCTTGATCTCTTCGGCGACGACGTTTTTCTCTTTGGCGAAATCCTCGGCCGGGAAGGTGGCCTGAAGCAGGATGTCGGAGAGGAGGTCGAGGGCGAGGGGCAGGTGTTCGTACAAGACGTGGGCGAAGAACGAGACGCTCTCCTTCTCGGTGAAGGCGTCCAACGCGCCGCCCACGCCGTCGATTTCGGCGGCGATGTCGGCCGCGGTGCGCCGGGCCGTCCCCTTGAAGAACATGTGTTCGATCAAGTGGGAGATGCCGTTGAGGGCGGGCGGCTCGTCCACGACGCCGCCGGCGCACCAGACGCCGGCGGCGACGGAACGAACGGTGGGGATGTGTTCGCAGATTATCCGGATGCCGTTAGCGGCGGTCCTTTTTATTATGGCGGTCGTCGGGGCGTCGCTTGTCATCTCGCCTCCGCGGCGGGCGGCCGTCGCGGGGCTTCCGGTCCTCGCGCGGACGGTCTCCCCCGGGTAGCAGGGCCCTGCGGCTCAGGTTTACGCGACCCATTTCGTCGATCTCGATTACTTTAACCTCGACTTCGTCGCCGATGTGCACCACGTCTTCGACGCGCTCGACGCGCTTGACGTCGAGGTCCGAGATGTGGACCATGCCGTCGACGCCCGGCAGGATTTCCACGAACGCGCCGAACTTCATAATGCGGGTTACCTTGCCCTTGAATACGGCGCCGACCTCCGGGTCGGTGGCGAGGATTTTGACCATCTCCATCGCCCTCCGGGCGGCCTCCTCGTCGGGCGAGGCGATGGTCACTTTACCGTCGTCCTCGATGTCGATTGTGGCGCCGGTCTCGGCGATTATGCGGCGCACTACCTTGCCGCCTGGGCCGATCACGGTGCCTATTTTCTCCACGTCGATGAAGGTTATCAGGATGCGCGGCGCGTAGGGCGAAAGCTCGGGCCGGTGTTCGGGGAGGACGGCGTCCATCTGGTCGAGGATGGCGTGCCGGGCTTCCCGCGCCCGGTGCAGGGCGTCCCGGATGACGTCGACGGGGAGGCCGCGCACTTTCATGTCGAGCTGCATCGCGGTTACGCCGTCCCGCGTGCCCGCGACCTTGCAATCCATGTCGCCGAAGTGGTCTTCCAGCCCCTGGATGTCGGTCAGCAGTACGTACCGGTCGTCGCCGGCGATGAGGCCTACGGATATGCCGGCCACGGCCTTTTTGACGGGTACGCCCGCGTCCATCAGCGACAGGCTGGCGCCGCACACCGACGCCATGGAGGACGAGCCGTTGGACTCGAGGATGTCCGAGACGATGCGTACGGTATAGGGGAACTCCTCCTCGGGGGGCAGGACGCGCTGCAGCGCCTCCTCGGCGAGGTGCCCGTGGCCTATCTCGCGGCGTCCCGTGCCTCGGATAGGCCGGACTTCGCCCACCGAGAACGGCGGGAAGTTGTAGTGGAACATGAACGCCTTGGTGCGGTCGCCGAGAAGGTCGTCGATCCGCTGCTCGTCGGACACCGTTCCCAGCGTCGTGGCGGCCAGGGCTTGCGTCTGGCCCCGCGTGAATATGGCGGAGCCGTGGGTCCGGGGCAGAACCGAGACGTCGATGCTTATGGGCCGGAGTTCGTCGAAGGCCCGGCCGTCCTGGCGGGTGTCTTCCTCCAGCGCCATGCGCCGGACCTCGGCCTCCTCGACCTCGCCGAGGTAGGTCTCTATCGCTTTTTTCAGTTCTTCCTCGGCGTCCTTCCCGGCGGCGAACTTCGCGGCCGCTTGCTCCAGCAGGGCCGAACGCGCGTGGTGCCGTTCGCTTTTCTCCATGATCTCGATTACGGGCTTTACCTGCGGCGACAGGAATTCCTTCACCGCGCGCTCGAAGGCCGCGTCGCGCTCGGGCGCCGCGATCGTGAGTTTCGGCACGTCGGCCGTGTGGTCCCGTATCGCCTGGGCGACCTTGCGGGCTTCGGCGAAGCCGGCCTCCACGGCCGTCATCACCTCGTCCTCGGTCGCCTCGGCCGCGGAGCCCGCCAACATCACGATCTTGTCGACGGTGCTCACTACGACGAGATTGAGGCGGCCGGCCGCGGCCTCGGGGATGGTGGGGTTGACGACGTAGCGGCCGTCGAGCAGCGCCACGCGCACCGCGCCCACGGGGCCGTGCCACGGCATCGCCGACAGCGAGACGGCGAGGGAGGCGCCGTTCAAAGCCGCGAGGTCGGTGTCGTTCTCCCGGTCGGCGGAGAGGACCGTCGCGATTACCTGGAGGTCGTGACGGATGAAGTCGTCGAACAGCGGCCGGAGCGGCCGGTCTATAAGACGCGCCGTGATTACCTCTTTTTCGTAGGGTCGCCCTTCCCGCTTGAAGAAGCCGCCGGGGATTTTGCCCGCGGCGTACGTCTTTTCGCGGTATTCGACCATGAGCGGCAAGTAGTCGAAGCCGGGGCGGGGGTCGTCGGTATGACAGAAGGTCACGAGGACCACGGAGCCGCCGCAGGTTACGGTGCACGCGCCGTTCGCCAGCTTGGCCACTTTTCCGCTTTCGAAGCGGACGGTTTTTTCTCCTATTTGTAAGTCGAATTCTAAAGCCATGTTTGTGCCTGCCTTGCGGTAATCTTCCTTGGGGTTGATTAGAATATGGATAGGTGGATGTATCGGCCGGGGCGCTCGCGCACGTCTTGCAGGAGGCTCTTCGCTTCGGCTGTGGTGTCTATCAAATCGTTGTA
>DATKXQ010000052.1:0-7623 GCA_035528975.1 bacterium | reverse complement strand
TCCCGGCCCCCCGGGTAATTGGCGCTGACGGAGTATAAGTACTTGCTGAACTTCAATATCATATTTACGATTGCGCCCTCGGGGACGCGGATCGCTATTCCCCCCGAGTCGTTGGTGGTCGGCGGCCCCCACGGATATTTGGCCTTCACGATAAAGGTTACCGGATTGGAAACCCGGTTGCAGAATTTTTCGATCCTCTCCAAAGGTCTGGCGGACAACAGCTGAGCGTATTGCCAATCGCGAGCCAGGATAATCGCCGGTTGGCTTAAGGGACGGCGTTTAATATCGTATAATTTCCCTACCGGCCCCGCCCACGTCGAAGCGCGCTCCCCCGCTTCCAGCCGGTCGCATTCTCTGGGCCGGAATGCGGCGGCGGTCAGGCCGTATACGGTATCGGTGGGGATTATGACGACCCGCCCCGCGCCCAGCGCCGCCGCCGCCAGGCCGACGGCGCCGGCCATTCCCACTTCGTCCTGTTTGACGATCTCGGCCAAAAGCTTCAGCTCAGTTCGGCGTTTTTCGCTTCTACTGCGGCCGCCATCTCGTCGCGGTAAACCCGGAGACGGCCTCGCAGCTCTTCGTCGTAGAGGGCAAGTATCCGCGCGGCCAACAAACCGGCGTTGTGCGCGCCGGCTTTACCCACGGCTACCGTTGCGACCGGGACGCCGGCGGGCATTTGGACGGTCGACAGCAGCGCGTCGAGGCCGTCGCCGACGCCGCCCGGCATCGGGACGCCTATTACGGGAACGTCGGTCGTTGCCGCCACCGCGCCGGCTAAGTGAGCGGCCATCCCGGCGGCGCAGATAATCACTTTTATTCCCCGGCCCTCGGCCTCTTCGGCGTATTCTCGTACGCGCGCGGGCGTCCGGTGCGCCGAAGCTATACGCAGCTCATAACTTATTCCTAATTCGTCCAAAGTCGAGGCCGCCGCTCTTATGACGTCGAGGTCGGACTCGCTCCCGGCCAGGATACCCACCAACGGCTGTTTGCTCATCTCATCATTCCCTGCCGCGCGCCACGGCCTTATATCCGATATCCCGACGGTACTGCATCCCCGAGAAATGGATCCGGCCCATAGCATCGTATGCCCGCTTAACGGCGTTGGCGACGCTTATCCCCAGGGCCGTTACCGCTAAAACCCTGCCGCCCGCCGTCACCGTTTTGTCTTCTTCTTTAGCCGTCCCGGCGTGAAATACAATAACGTCGTCCCACGCCGCGACCTTGTCCAAACCCTTTATCACGCAGCCCTTTTCGTACTTACCGGGGTACCCCTTCGACGCCGCGACGACGCTGACGGCCGCCCCGGGCCGCCAATTCAGGCGGCCTTCCGGTAGCTTGCCGGCGGCGGCGGCGGCGCAAATTTCGAAGAGGTCGTCCTGCAGCAGCGGCAGCACCGCCTGGGCCTCCGGGTCGCCGAACCGACAGTTGAATTCCAATAATTTCGGCCCTTCGAAATCGACGATCAGCCCCGCGTACAGGCATCCCCGGTACGTTATACCTTCCTTTGCCAAACCGGCGAACGTCGGCTCGATTATAGTCTCGGCGATGGTTTTGAGCATCTTGCCGTCGATAACCGGGGCCGGCGCATAGGCGCCCATGCCGCCGGTATTCGGCCCGCCGTCGCCGTCTTCCAACCTTTTATGGTCTTGCGACGGTACCATTAACGCGGTGCGCTCGCCGTCGGTTATCGCCAGAATCGACGCCTCTTCGCCGCTTACGTAATCCTCGATCAATATCCTCTCCCCGGCCGCTCCCAATATTTTCTCGACCATCATTTTGTCGATGGCGGCGAAAGCTTCTTCTTCCGACATCGCGACCGTGACGCCTTTACCCGCGGCGAGGCCGTCGGCTTTGATAACGCACGGCGCGCCGCTTATGTCGACGTAGCGTCTCGCGGCCTCGACGTCGTCGAATATCTCAGCCGACGCCGTCGGAATCCCTTCGCGGAGGGCGAGCTCCTTCGCGAAAACCTTCGACGATTCGACGCGGGCCGCCTTTTTCGTGGGGCCGAAGATCGGTAGCTTCGCCGCCGCGAACCGGTCGACGATGCCCTCGGCCAAAGGCGCCTCCGGCCCTACGACCGTGAGGTCGACCTTCTCTTTCCGCGCGAACTTGACGAGCGCCTCGATAT
Organism: bacterium; assembly: GCA_035528975.1. GTDB lineage: Bacteria > RBG-13-66-14 > B26-G2 > WVWN01 > WVWN01 > WVWN01. The sequence continues at coordinate 5,492 of DATKXQ010000052.1, read as the reverse complement.
CGCCCGTGCCCACCGGGAAGTTTTCCGCAATCTCCGCGGTCCCGGCATTGCCGGGCGCTACGAAGACGCGGTCGACTTGCCGGGAATTATTGAACGCCCATGCCAGCGCGTGTTCGCGGCCGCCGCCGCCGACCACGAGGACCGATTTCTTTTTGCCTGCGCCCTTAGCCGCCATACGTCTTACTTTCGCTGCCTTGCCACGGTGCCGCGCCCGCGGATTTCGGCATTAATGCCTGAAGTGACGCCTGTCCGCGAAGAAAAGCGCCACGCCGTATTCGTTCGCGAGCTCGATAACCGAAGCGTCGCCTTTAGACCCCGCCGGTTGGACGATGGCGCTGACGCCGGCCCGGCACAGCGTCTCGGGCGTGTCCGGCTTGGGGAAAAAGCCGTCCGAAGCGGCGACCGCGCCCCGGGCGTCGTCGCCGGCGTGCCGGACGGCGCCCAGGGTCGGCCACAGGCGGTTGACCGATCCCGCGCCGATAGCCAGCGTTACGAGGTCTTTCGCGATAACGACCGCGTTGGACCTCGCGTACTTGGCTACCGCCCACGCGACTCGCAAATCGTCCACAACCGCGTCGTCGACGGCCGGCCCCGCCACGTGGTTCCAGCGGTCTCGCGCCGCGGGCCGCCGGTCGGTTTCCTGTGCCAGGAGGCCGCCGAGAACGCTACGGTACTCTACCACAGGTTGGGCGTACTTGCCCGCGAAAATCCGCAGCCGGTCGGTCCAGCTCTTCGCCGTCCGGAGATATTCGACTACGCCTTTTTTAAACGACGGCGCCGCGCAGATATGGAAATAAACGCCTTTGGCCATCATGGCCGCCGCGGCCTCGTCGTCCACAGCTTTGTTGAACGCGACTATGCCGCCGTAAGCGGACAGCGGGTCCGCGGCCCAGGCCCGCTGAAATGCCTCCGCCGGCGTCCGGCCCAACGCGGCGCCGCACGGGCTGTTGTGTTTCACGACGGCGCAGGCCGGCTCGCTGAACTCAGCCGCGAGGCCGACAGCGGCCCCCAAGTCGAGGAAATTGTTATACGAGGGCGGCGGCCCGGCGAGCTGCTTTAAGCCCGCGCCGGCCCGGCGGTAGAACGCGGCCCGCTGGTGCGGGTTCTCGCCGTACGCCGTTTTCGCGCCCCCTTCGTAGTACAACAATAGATGTTCGGGAAAAGACCTGCGGCCCCGTTTAGCGCCGCCGAGATAGTTGCTTATCGCGACGTCGCAACGGGCGGTCGCAACGAAAGCGGCCCGCGCCAATTCGCGCCGCCAGGGCAGGTCGTTGTCGCCCCGCCGCAGCCGCTCCAGCGCTTCGCCGTACTGCGCCGGCGACGAGAGTACGGCGACCCTCTCGCAGTTCTTCGCCGCGGCCCGCAAGAGCGCCACGCCGCCGACGTCTATCTGCTCAATAATCTCTTCTTCCGTCGCGCCCGCCTTCTTCACCGTCTCCTCGAAAGGATACAGGTTCACGGCGACTACGTCGATGGCCTTGATGCGACGTTGTTTCAGCTGTCGCCGGTGGCCCGCCGTATCCCGCGCCAGGATGCCGCCGAATATTTTGGGATGCAACGTCTTCACGCGGCCCCCCAATATTTCGGGGAACCCCGTTACGGAAGAGACCTCGGCCGTACGGACTTTCGCCCCGCGCAACGCCCGCGCCGTCCCGCCGGTACTGATTATATCGTAACCCAGGGCCGCCAGTCCCCGCGCCAGGTCCACGGCCCCCGTCTTGTCGTAAACGGCGATCAAGGCCGCTCTCTCAGCCACTTACGAACCTCCGGGGATTTTGATTTCGACGCCGGCCTCTTCCAGTATGGCGAGGCCGAATTCGTCGGGATAACGCTCGGTCGCGACGACGCGGCGCGCGCCGGCGTTTACGAGCATCTTCGCGCATATCACGCACGGCGTTCCGCCGTAGACGTAAATAGTCGCGCCGTCGCTCGAGACGCCGTTGCGGGCGCACTGGATGAGGCAATTCTGTTCGGCGTGCAGGCCGCGGCACAACTCGTGCCGCTCGCCGGAAGCCACGCCGCTCATCTTCCTTATGCAGAACGGGCAATGCGGCAGACCCGACGGCGCGCCGTTGTACCCCGTCGCCAGGATACGTCGATCGCGAACGAGCACCGCCCCGACGTTACGGCTCAGGCAGGTGGAGCGCTCGGCGACGAGCGCCGCGATGTCCATGAAGTACTCGTCCCAGCTCTTCCGCTTGCGGAGCTGTACCGGCGGCGTCTCCGAAATGCCGAGCTGTTCCAGCAGGACGGCGATGTCTTTGGGAAGGTCCATATTTATTACGTGCAGTCGGTATATTTTATAATGGATGGGAGCAACGCGGCCCAAACCCCTCCCAGCATCCGACTAGGGTTAACTTTATAATATGACCAATCCCCGGCCGGGGACGCACTGCCGTCATAGCCCCCCCGTTCGGGAATCCCCTACGAAAAAGCAACGCGCGACACCTTTTCACCAAGCCAAAGGTAATAAACCGGCTTTATAAACCGCGATTACTTTTCGGAAAAATAATAGATTGGTTACCAATTCTAATAAAGGCAACGCGACGACCAGGGCGTTTACCACCCGGGCGGTTTTTCTTCGCGCGGCAAGCATAGGTTGCAAAGACAACGCCAGCCACGCTAAGACGAGGAACGTCCAGGCCGGCGTATAAAGGAATAATTCTCTACTCCCGTAATACGTAAATAAAATAAAGTTGAATACCCCGCATAAAACCAAACCGTCCAATATGGGAGGACGATGCCTGAACCACCTGACATAAGCGTATAAGGCCGAGATTACGAGCGCTAACCAAATAGCGGAACAAGCGAAGAACAAAACGTCGACGGAGCCGATATCGAAAGAAACGTACGGAATATCCGGGATAAGCGCTTTGCCGCTCGTTGCCGCCCGTACGTCAAAGGCCGGCGCGAAAATATTGAATAAGAAGTAATAACCTATTAACCTTAACGCCCGAAAAACGACCTCGGCCGGTTCCCCCAGGCGCCAAAGGTACCACGTCAGCGAATCTCCCCAGGAGCCGGGTAGAAAAAACAACCGCGAACTCGGGTACAACGCCTTCTGTAAATAACTCAACGCCGCGCCTACGAGGAGTACCGACGCGGCGAAAGCCGCGAGTTTCTTTAGGGTAACGCCAAAAGCCGACCTCCGCCATAGACTGGAGAAGTATACGATTAGGCCCTGGAAGAAATTCGTCGGCAATATGCCGAGCGAAAAAACGCCGGCCGGGACGAAATAAGCCAACCTACCCGGGCGGAACACCGATACTAGAAATAGCACAATTAAGCTGAAAGCCGTGAAGATCCACGTTTCCGGTACGGAGCCGAAAAATAAATGAGCCGAAGATAACCCCAGCGCGACCGAGAAAGCGACGGCGTGGAACTTTTTTAAACCGGCCTTGCGGAAAAACGCGTGTGCCGCTACGACGCACAGACCCCCGAAAAATGAATTTATCAATACCGCGGCCTTTATTTTGGAGGATAGCACAGCCGCCAGTAAAAACCCGATGGGGTTGAAAAAAAGGACGAACAAGGGATGCATAGTGGTATAAGAATGGTCGCTTCCTAACGCCGTAAGGTCGTACACCACTCGCTCGACGTCCGTACCGAATAAAACGTCCATGTAATTGAAAACGGTAGTAGAAGCGAGCGCCAGCCCCAAGGCCGCATATAGCGCCCAAAATATTATTAACAACGATACGTTGATAACCAACGATTTCAATCCCATCTCCCCGGAATTTAAACGCCGCGCGCCGCTATGTTATGACCACGCCCCGGCCGGCGACGCACTCTCCCACGACCGCCCCTTCATCCAAAGCGGCGAGCGCTCGGCTCTCGTCGCCGCGGCCTACTACGACCAACATCCCCAACCCCATGTTGAAGACGTCGTACATCTCGTCCGCCGAGACGTCGCCCCACGCCGCGAGTTTTTCGAACAGCTCGGGCACGCGCCACCGCGCGCCGTCGAACCGCGCGCCGACGCCCTCGGGTAGAACGCGGCCCAGGTTGCCCGGTATGCCGCCGCCCGTAATATGGGCTATAGCGTGCACGTCGACGCCCGCGTCCAGCAAGGCCATGATTTCGCTGACGTAGATCCTCGTGGGCGCCAAGAGCTCTTCGCCCAACGTCCGTTGGCCGTTGAGGTGGTCCGAGTATTCCAACCCCTCGTCTTCGAGGATCTTCCTGATGAGCGAGAAGCCGCTGGAGTGGACGCCGGACGACGCCAGTCCTATTACGACGTCGCCGGCGGCGACGCGCGAGCCGTCTACTACCTTCGACCGCTCCACGATGCCCACCGCGAAACCGGCGAGGTCGTACCGGCCGGAGCGGTAGAAAGTCGGCAGCTGGGACGTTTCGCCGCCCAGCAGCGTACACCCGGCCTGGCGGCAACCCTCCACGATGCCTTTGACGATAGCTTCCCCCCGGACGAGGTCGAGCTGCCCCACGGCCATGTAATCCAAAAATAGAAGCGGCCTCGCGCCGCAACATATTACGTCGTTCACGGACATCGCGACGAGGTCTATGCCGACCGTGTGGTGGTTATCCAAAGCGAAGGCCACTTCGAGTTTGGACCCCACGCCGTCGGTCGCGGCCGCGAGTACGGGTTCCGCGTAACCCCAGCCGCCGATGTCTATAAGCCCCGAGAACAAACCCAAATCGCCGATAACGGCGGTCTTGTCGAGGATGTGGGACAGCTTCTTTATGCGGCCGACGAACTCGTCTGCCCCGTCCTGGTCGACGCCGGCCTCTCGATACGTGGCCACGGGCCGAAACCTCCTCGAATCGACTTAGAAATGCGTAAACCGCTGCGCGGCGAAGAGCCGCCGTTTCGCGGTAACGAATATCAAAAACGCTCCGACGACTACGACCGAGAAGTAGAACGGCGCGTCTACCGCGCCGAATCCGTAGTCCCCGTTGTAGATGAAGGTGGTAGTCGCGACGAGGTGCTGCAGGACCGCGGTTAGCAGAAGGGAGCGCGACCAAAAATAGTACAACGCGTAGCCGAGGCCGAAGACCGCGATTACCAGGAGGTGCGAGATTTCTCTCCCTTCCGGATACACGTTGAATTGGGCCAAGTTATATACGACCCAGGCGAGCGCGGCCAGGGCCGCGGCCGGGGCCGCCGGCATCCGCCTTTTGAACGCCGGCAGCAGAACGCCGATAGTGGCGGTCACCGCCGCGAGGTGTAAGGCCGCCGGGCCGAAGAAGGTCGCCACCGCCGGGCCCCACGGCCGGCCTTCCGCGAAGATCGCGGCGAGCATCTCCACCCGGGCGAAAAGGAAAACCACGAGCAGGACCGCTACCGCGTTGTCGCCGGTTCCCGGGGTGGGCCACACGGGTAAAGTTACCCGCCCCCGCGCGGCGAGCGCCAGCGGCGCGGCCAAACCCGCCAGCGCTACGGCGCCGACGAACAACAGGACCCCGCCGCCGACGGCGCGGCCTTCGGGAGCCGCGTCCGGCGGGCCGCCGAACGCCAGATTCGCCGCGGCCAC
>DATKXQ010000051.1:0-7942 GCA_035528975.1 bacterium | reverse complement strand
GAAGGCTTCGGCCTCGCCGCGGAGCGCCGTAAGGTACACCGTCGAGCCGTCGTAAATATAATTCTCCGGCTCGTAGAACGCGTCCCGCGCGACCACCTCGTCGGGGCCGGTCGCCCATACCTTGAACTTATCGACGAACGTAACGCCGTGATATTGCGTATATATATCGACCTTTTCCAACTCTTTGCCGCCGCGGCACCCGGTAGAGATTAAAGCTACCGCTAACGCCGAAACGGTTGCGCAGAAAAGGCGGCGCACGGCCTAATCGCCCCCCGACTTCAGCGCCCACACGTACCTGTCCCGAGCCGCGAGGTCGCGGCCCACTCGTACCTCGCCCACGCGCGCGAGTATCCTCGTTACCCGTTCGGCCATATCCTCGCCGATCTCCACCGCGACCGCGCCGCCGGCCTTCAAACGCCGGGCCGCTACATCCGCCACCGCCGGATAATACGCCAAACCGTCCGGGCCCCCGTCCAACGCCGTGGGGGGCTCGAAGTCGCGCACCTCCGGCGCCAGCGCGGGAATCTCGGCGGCCTTGATGTAAGGGGGATTGGCTACTATTAAATCGGCGCGCGGCAATCGCGACGCCAACGCGCCGTCGCTAACGTCCTCGAGCAATACGTCGACGCTGACGCCCTGCGCCGCGGCGTTAGCTTCGAGTAACGCCGCCGCCACGTCGTCGGCCTCCACCGCCACGACCCGGGCGTCCGGGCGCCGCTTTGCCAGGTAGATCGCCAACGGCCCCGCGCCCGCGAAAAGGTCCACGATTACCGCGTCCCTCTTCGAACCCAACAGACTATCGGCCCGTAACGCCAACCCCTCCGTTTCGGGGCGCGGTATAAAAACCCCCGGCGCGACGGTCAACCGGAGGTCCAGAAACGGCGCCGAGGCCGTTATAAGCTGCAACGGTTCTCGGCCGGCGCGGCGGCGGACGCAACGCGCCAGCGTCTCGGCCGCTTCCGCCGGCGCCGCGTCGCCCAGGCGCTTCGCGATACTTTCCGCTTCCCAACCGCAGGCGTACGCGACCAACGCGGCCGCGTCGGCGCGCGGCGACGGTATCCCCGCGCGCGAAAGCTCCTCCTCGGCGCGGCGGCGCAATTCCGCCACCGTCGGCGCGCACTTCCCGGCCGCGACGGCAGGTATCACGAGTTCGACTCCTCGGCCGACGCCGCCAATATCTTTTCGCAATCCGCCGCGGCCAACGTATCGATCACCTCGTCCAGATCGCCGTCCAGCACCGCCTGAAGCCGGTACAGCGTCAACCCGACGCGGTGGTCCGTTACCCGCGCCTGCGGGAAATTGTAGGTGCGAATCCTTTGGGAGCGGTCGCCCGAACCCACCATGGACCGGCGCTCGTCGGCGCGCGTGGCGTCGGCTTCCTCTTGGGCTTTAACCAACAGACGCGCCTGTAATATCTTCATCGCCTTCGCGCGGTTCTTGATCTGCGACCGCTCGTCCTGGCAACTCACCACCAACCCGGTGGGAATATGCGTAATCCTTACGGCGGAGTCGGTCGTATTGACGCCCTGGCCGCCGGGACCCGTGGAACGGAAGACGTCGACGCGGAAGTCTTCGGCACCCATTTCGACATCCACCTCGTCGGCCTCGGGCAGAACCGCCACCGTAACGGCGGACGTATGTATGCGGCCCTGGCTCTCGGTCTCCGGCACTCGCTGGACGCGATGAACGCCGGACTCGTACTTCAAGCGCGAGTACGCCCCCTTCCCCTCGACGCCGAATATTATCTCCTTGAACCCGCCGATGCCGGTCTCGTGCGAATTCATGACGTCGACCCGCCACCGCTCGCGCTCCGCGTATCGCTGGTACATCTTGAAGAGGTCGGCCGCGAAGAGAGCCGATTCGTCGCCGCCGGTGCCCGCGCGTATCTCGACGATGACGTTCCTATCGTCGTTGGGGTCTTTGGGCAACAAAAGGAACCGGAGACGCTGCTCCGCTTCTTCGAGCGAAGCTTTCAATTTTTCGAGCTCGGCCCGGGCGAGCTCTCTCATCGCCGGGTCGTCGTCGCCCTCGAAGAGGGCCCGCGTATCGCCGACCTCGCGTTCCAGCTCGCGGACCCTGCGGCCCGCGGTGACGATCTCCGCGAGCTCGTGGCGGCGCCGCCCCAATTCGGCGAGTCGCTTATAATCGGACGCGGCGGACGGCTCGGCCAACTTCTCGTTCACGCGCGCCAACTCGTCCTCCGCCGTTTTCAACGGTTTCATTAAATTCGTCATATCTAACCCCCCGCCTTCGGCGCCGCTCCGGGCGGAGCCCCCTCCAATTCTTCGACTTTACGAAAAGACTTCAGCGCTACGTCGATCATCTCGCCGTCCGGCTCGCGCGTCGTCAGGAACTGGGTCAACATCCCGGGCAACAGGAAAAAATTTATGACTTTGTTGTCGGGCAACCGGCTGCCCAGGCGAATAAACTCGTAGGCCACCCCCGCTATCGGCACTATCAGCGCCAGCCGCACCAATAATTTCGTCAGGAAATGTAGATCGCCCGGTAGAATCGTAAAAACGATCGAGTGGAACAATATCAGGATTAAAAGCAATACTATTATGAACGACGTCCCGCACCGCGGATGGAATCTGCTTGCGGCGACGACGTTTTCGGCGTCGGGTTCGCCGCCGTGCTCGAAGGTGTTGATCACCTTGTGCTCCGCGCCGTGGTAACCGAACATCCGCCGAATGTCCTTGAGCGTGGAGATGGCCAACAGGTAGCCGAAGAAGACCGCTATGCGGAGGAGGCCGTCTATAAGGTTGAAGACTACCGACCCCTCGGTCGTAACGCCCAGCGGCCCCTTCAGCAAATACGCTATCCCGTACGGCACGCCGACGAAGAGCAACAGGCCGAAGACGAGCGATATCGCGACGACGCCGAATTTCTCCCACGCCGACGCGCGCTTCGCCTTCTCCCCCTCCTCGGGCGGCTCCGCCACGTCCGCCGAAAACATGAGGGCCTTAATGCCCAGGGAAAGCGACTCGTACAGCGCCGCGATGCCCCGCACGAAGGGCAGCCGCCACGGGAACTTCGTCGTTAGCGAGGGATGTTCCCGCGCGTCCAGGACGACTTCGCCCTCCGGGTTCCGCACGGCGATGGCATAGGCCCGGGGCGAGCGGAACATCACGCCCTCGATGACGGCCTGGCCGCCTATGAAGGGACGACCGGATTTAGTTTTCGAAGCGAACATAATGTCCAATCCAAGGATTACGGCCGCGGCATTACGGTTTCCGGGACGAAGCGCGCGGCCCGTTATCTACAGCGGCTTTTCCTTTACCGCCGCTTCGGCCTCGGCCTTCGTGAGTTCCCGCTCCGCTTTTTCGGCGTAGGGCGAAAGGCGGTTATAGTCCAATACGTAGCGGTAAAGCGTCACCGCGTCCTCCGTTCTCCCGGCCTGTTTATAACACTCGGCTAAATCCATCGCCACCGGCACGGAGGGAAACTCGCCCTTGTGGTCTTCGAAAATGCGCTCGTATTTGGATATGGCCGCGTCGTACTCCCCGGCGGCCTTGTGGCAATCCGCCACGCCTTTGGCGGCGAGCACTCCCTCCAGGCCGGACGCCCCTTTTTCGACGCCGGCGAACAGCAGCCGCGCTTCTTCGTACTTGCCCTCGTCGAAATACAACGTCGCGAGTTCGTATTTCGCGGCTCGCCCGGTGGCGGTATTGCCGAAGCGCTCTATCAGGTTTTCCAGTTCGGCGGCGGTCTTGGCGTTTATCTCGTCTTCGTCCAGCTCGGCCTCTTCGCCCTTCTTCTTCATCTCCTCCCGTACCATATCGGCGATCTTGTCCTGTACGTGGCCGTAGGCCCGCGCGGCCCGCATTTCGCGGTCGTAACGATAATAGAAATAACCGCCGACGCCGGCCCCGACCAACGCGACCGCCCCGGCCGCGAGGGCGATTAACTTCCACCGCCGAACGACCGGGTCGATTATCTTACGGAAACCGGTCTTGGCCGCCGCTTCGACCGGGGCCCTCGCCCGCTTCAATATCGGCTTCTTTTTCTTTCTCTTTATTTTCATAACGTACGTCCTACCCTTTAAATGCCGAAGGAGTGCGGCCCGCCGAATATCACGTTAGCGAACAACGCGAACGCCGCCGCCGCGAAAATCAGCACGGCGAGCACCGAGGTGCGCGCGCCCCGCCACCCGCGGCCGCGGCGCGCATATAGATACGCCGTAGCTAATATGAAAACTACCAGCGAACACGTTTGTTTCGGTTCCCAACTCCACCACGTCGACCACGCTTCCTGCGCCCAGACCGCCCCCGCCACCAGCGCCCCCACCGTAAACAGAGGGTATCCCAGCGCCACCGCGCGGTACTCCACGTTCTCCAGTTTATCCCTGGCCGGCAGCGGCCTGCCGGGGCCGCCGGCCGCAAAGAGCCGCAGCGCCGCCGCGGCAAACGCGACCGCGAACGCGGCCTCTCCCAGACACGCCAATATAACATGAACGGGCAGCCACCACGACCTCAACGTCGGCGCCACTTGAGCGTCGATTTCGGACGGGAACGCCGACGCCACCGCCGCGAGTACGAGCGCCAGCGGTATTAGAATAACGCCCAGGTACGCCGCGCGCGTCCTCGCGTAGATTATAAGAAACGCCAGCGCCGACGCCCACGATAAAAACAAGGCGTATTCGTACAACCCGGTAACGGGCAGGTATCCGGTTATCAGAGAGCGCGCCGCCAAGGCCGCGGTCGCGACGACGAACCCGGCCAAAGCCAGCCCGCTCCCGGCGCCGCCGGCTACGCGCCTGCCGGACGCGGCCCACCAGAAAAATAACAACGACGAGAGGACGTATAATCCCAACCCTATCTCGGATACGCGGTATCTATTCACGTATAACTCGAGAGAGATTTTCCACCGCGGCGGGTACCCGGGATGGCTCGCGAGCGCATGGGCCAACGAGCTCGCCGCTCGCCGCATCCCCTTTTCGTCCGCCGCCCCGTATGCTCCCTCCAGTTCGCGTACGCGGCCCCAAAGCGGGCTTTGCGGCGTCAAGGGCCGCCACCCGATTTCCGGCTCGCCGGGCAGGACGAGCAACCGGCGCCAGGTTAGCCCGTGCAACGCCGTAGCGCGTTCCACCAATTCCTTGATCGCCCGCTCGGTTTCGCCGCCGCCGAAAGCGTCCGGGTCGTGGATTGCGCCGGGCATCACGTCGCGCTCAAATTCTTCCAAAGAGATCCACCTGTCGGAATCGACCCCCGGAACTTCGCCCGCCTCTACGAATAGCAACCGGCCGGTCCGTCGGTACTCCTCATCGAGGATGGCGAGCCAAACGGCCGCGGCCGCGTCGCGCCCCAAATCGCCGTCCGCGGCGCGGCCGGCCCCCTTGAAATACCGGTACCGGGATTCGGCGAATATGGCCCACGGCATCGGCCTTTTCGCTTTTACCGCTACAGGCGAGAAGACGTCGTCCAAGCCGGCCGCTTCCACCAGTCCCAACTTCTCGGCGAACGCCGGCTTGTCCGCGGCCGCGACGCCGGCGGCCGCCACCAGTAATAGCAATACAACGCCTTTAAAACGCATGTGTTCGTTAACCGCCCTTGGCGTAATCTACCCAACGGTCGAAAACGTCCCGCGGGACGTCGGTCCCCTTGCCCGAGCGGGCCGCGAGGCAAACGCGGCCGCCGCGCACGTAGGCGAAAAGCTCGTCGTGCCGCAGCAACGCCGCCGCGAACACGCCAATCGTTAGAAGTACGCACCCGACGTAGAAAAAGGCGAGGCCGGGGTCCCGCGTTACCTTAAAACCCGTAACCGGAGCTTCTCTCGTACCGACGAACCGTAAGAGGTATTCGCCGTCGCGAGCGCGGACCCTTACTCTCGTGCCGAACGGGAACTCGTACCTCGTCTCCGCGCCTTCCTCGCCGCCGACTACCGTGCCCTCGAGCGAGCGCATCCGGAGGTCGGTGCCCTCCCCCGCGCCCATCGTAACCTTCATCACTTCGCCGCCTACGGCGAGACACGAACCGGACGCGAAAAGGTATTCCCTTCGGTCCGCGCGCCAGGGGCCGCCGTCCTCCACGTACGTAAATATCGCGGCCCGGGCGTCGAAATCCGGGCTATCGACCCTGATAAAAGATTCTTCGGGAGTTAACTTAAATAGAAAACCGATGGCCGTCTCGCCGCGGGCGTTAACGACGTTGACGAACGCGACGGGGTTGTACGCCGGCCCGTCGTCGCTGATGCCGGCGTCGTCCAAGAAAAACTTTTCCAGGTAATCCACGTACCGGAACCGGAGGCCGGTATCGCCCAAACCGGCGGCCTCCCCCGGCGCCAACGTCAACCGGCCGCTCTCGCCGCCTATCTTCCAATCGAAAACCGCGCGGCCGTAATCCCCGGCCGCAACGCCTTTTTCCAACTCGACGACTTCCATCAATAGTCCTTTAGAACTCGTCGCCCCCGTACGAGACTGATATATACCTACGCCGCCATAATGCAAAGGGCGGTTTGCCTCGACGTCTTGCAGGGCCACCTCTTTGCCGGAATCCAGGACGCGGACCGTCGTCCGGTACTCGAGGACATCGCCCGTATTCGCGTCGACGGCCGCGTCGATCCGGTCCGCGCGAACCTCCAACCCTTGGCCGTAATACGGCGGCAACGTTGCGCCGTGTCCCTCGAAAATGAAAATCTCCTCGCTGTGGCCGAAAACCCGCAACAACCCGCCGACGAGGATTAACCATAACCCGACGTTAAAAAGAAACTCCCCTATGACCGCGTACGGGCGCCGGCGGCCGTACAGAACGCCTTTCGCATAGTGCCACTTAAACGGCAGCCGTTTCAGCCGAGCCTTGACGCCGGTAAACGCCTCGGCGGGAGCGATTTCTTCGCAACGCGTAGTACTTTCCGCCGGCAGCACGGGGGCCGCCCCCCGCCGGAATGCGGCGACCACCCGTAGCAAACCGCGGACCGTACACGCCAGCAAGCATAAGGCCAACAGCGCTATAGCCGAAATAAAATACCACGCGCGGTAGACATCGTACAACGATAGTATATTCAGTGATTTGGCTAGCCAGGCTTGATAATGTGCTTCATAATACGCGGCGCTTTCGTTCTGGGGTATAACGAGCCCCAGAAGCGAAATGCCGCCGATTATCAACGCTAAATATATTACCCCACGGCGCGGAGATAGGAGGCGCAGCAACGTTTTTAACGCCGGCGTTTTCAAAATGACCTTCGCCACGTCCAATCGGCGATATCGGCCAGGATATCGCGCGCCTTACCGGCCGGCACGGCCGTAAGGGCATCTTTCCCCATTTGAGCGTAACGCCGCGCCCTACCGCGGGCCTGTCCGAAAGCATCTGCGTCGTTCAACAGGTCGATCAGGTCGTCTTCCGCGGATTCGCCGTCCCATATAGCTTCGACCGCCGCGGCGACGGCGCGCGCTTTCCGGGACTTCAAACCGAAAATAATCGGCAGCGTAATCTTGCCCGAGCGTACGTCGCCATACTCCTCTTTGCCCACCAACCCGGCTTCGGCCGAGAAGTCCAGGCAGTCGTCGGTTATCTGGAAAGATATGCCGGTATTCAAGCCGTAGCCGGCGAGGGCCTCGAGCTCCGAGCCGTCGTAACCGGCGGCGATGCCGCCGAGCTGGCACGACGCCTCGATCAGGTTGGCCGACTTCAACGTGATCATCTTAATATATTCATCCTCGGCCATATCGAGCCGCGCCTGGCGCCACATCTCCAAGAATTCGCCCGCCACCATACGGTTCGCCGTAGCGAGGACTATACGCAGAATATCCCTGTCCTCGATTTCGTTGGCGATGTACTGAAATACGCGCGTCAGAATATAATCGCCGCCCAGGATGGACAGGTTGTTGCCGAACTTCCTGCGCGTCGTGGGTCGGCCGCGGCGGGTGGAGGCCTCGTCGATGACGTCGTCGTGCAACAACGTAGCCAGGTGGATGCATTCGACGCAGGCCGCGAGGTCCGCGACG
>DATKXQ010000050.1:0-2527 GCA_035528975.1 bacterium | reverse complement strand
TCAAGTAAAATAACTCTACCTTTGCTACTCCTCCGTCGGGCAATAACCATATATGAAAACAACCGATACGATGTTTCGTAAACGTTGCGACTATATACCATACGTATTATTTCACCTAAACAACGCTTTCACCCTCCCCAGCGACGCCGGCACCACCGCCGGGTTCTCCTGTTTGAAATACTGGACGCGGTTGTTGCGCCGGTCGACGACGTAGACCCGCGCGTCCGAGTTCAGGCCCAACGCCTCGGGGTCCGTGAACTCGCCGTTCCCCTCGCCGCGCGTGCCCCACTGGCCCACGTAGCTGCCGCTACTCGTGAAGTACTGGATGCGGTGGCGGTCCGTCACGAAGACGTAGCCGCCCGGCGAGAAGGCCACGGCCGTCGGCAGCGTGAACTGGCCGTCCCCCGTGCCGTACGTCCCCCACTTCCCGAGGAAGCTCCCGGCCGCGGTGAAGTACTGGACGCGGCGGTTGGTGGCGTCGGCGACGTAGACGTCGCCGTTGGCCGCGACCGCGACGCCGCGGGGATAGCTGAACAGGCCGTTGGCCGTGCCGGCCGAGCCCCATTTGCCGACGAAGCTCCCGGCCGAGGTGAAATACTGGATGCGGTTGTTTGCCGTGTCGACAACGTATACGCGGCCGCTCGGCGCTACGGCGACGCCCTCCGGGTACTGGAACTGGCCGTCGCCGGTACCGCCGGCGCCCCATTTCCCGAGAAAGCTCCCCGACGACGCGAAGTACTGGACGCGTTGATTGTAGGAATCGACGACGTAAACGTTCCCGCCGCCGACGGCAACCCCCACGGGGCTGGCGAATTCGCCGTCGCCGTTGCCGGAAGAACCCCACCGGCCGCAGAAGTTCCCGCCGGCGGTGAAGAATTGCACGCGGTTGTTGCCGGTGTCGGCGACGTATACGAGGCCGCCGCTCGAGACGGCCATACCCGCCGGGAACGAGAACTCGCCGTCGCCGGCGCCCTCCTCGCCCCATTTGCCCTCGTAGACGTACGTGGGCGCGGTGGCCGCCGCGGCCTGCGGAATCGAAGCCAGTACGATCGCTATCGCCGCGATACGATTTCCCATAGTTTTCCTCGTTTCGTTTTATCGTTATCGGCTACTAAGTAATTATAACCCAACCAGCGGCCGAATGAAAGCTATAACGGCCTTGACCGGCGGCGTTATTTATCTTGCCTTGTATCGTTTTCGGACGTTATGGTAAAATAACATTGGAGAAGTGTATATATCGCGCACAAGAGCGGCCGCCTGGGCCGTAACCGCAGCCCTCGCGGCCTATATGCTTTGGCCCGTTCTGGCCGTCGCGGTTGAGGAATTCTTCGGTCCGGTGGATGAGCCCGCCGAGGAGCTCGCCGCCGTCGAACTCGCCGCGGGCGAGGAGCCGACCGAAGAGGAGGCCGGGGCCGAAGAGGGCCGGGAACCGGCCGTGGCGCCCTTCCGCGGGCGGGACGCCTGGCTCGACGTCGGGACCTTCGGCCTGGGCGGCGAGCCGCCCGACGACCTCCCCCTTCACTTTCAGAGCTGGGTTCTTCTCGACGACGTCGCGCCCGAGCCGTGGCTCGGCGACTGGCGCGACATCGCCCGCACCGCCCGCTACTACTACCGCTCGGATTTCGAGGAGCCGTTCGACCGCGAGCTGATGGAATACTCCTACCGCGTGAAGCGGGAGGAGGAGGATTTCTACGCCTGGGAGCAGGAGCGCGGCCTTATCCCCGACATCGAGCTGGGCCGCGAGTCCGACATCAAGTTCGAGGGCCGCAAACTCTTCACCGCCGGCTACTCCAAGACGTCCTACCCCGGCGGCAACCCGTACATAGGCGGCGAGGGGCGGCAGCCCGCCGGCGACTTCACGATGGAGGGCGAACTTCAGCTCCGCATCGAGGGCACGGTCCTGCGCAAGACCCACGTCTACGTCGACTACGACGATACCCGCGAGAACGAAACGCGCAACCAGGTCTCGGTGGTCTACAAGGGCGACCCGGACGAGCTGGTCCAGGAGGCCGCGTTCGGCGACATCATCCTCGCGCTCCCCGCGACCGAGTTCGTCTCGTACTCGTCGAGCCGCGCGGTCTTCGGCGCCAAGGTGGACTTGAAGTACAAGTGGGCGCAACTTATGGCCATCGCCTCGCGCGAGAAGGGCCAGACGGAGAAGGCCACCTTCTCCGGCGGCACCGAGCTCACGAGCATGACGGTCCGGGATACCGGCTACACGCAGCGGAAGTTTTTCCTCCTGAACACGTACTACAACGCATCGAGCCGCAAAACCTATTTCGAGGGCAACCGCAAGATATACACCGACGACGCCGGCCCCAAAGTCGAGGTCTTCCTGTATACGCCGGGCATATTCCCCCAGGGGAAAACGCAGGTGTGGTTGAACGCCTACGAATTCGACGACCACCAGGGCGACAACGAGGTACCCATCGGTAAAAAATATATCAATAAGGACCTGCAAATACCCGAAGCTTGCGTACGGCTCGCGCGGGGCACGGAGTACGACGTCGACGTCGACACCGGCGTC
>DATKXQ010000049.1:0-2632 GCA_035528975.1 bacterium | reverse complement strand
CCGAGAAGCTTCGTCGTACGTTGCGTTCCGGCGAAACCCCGGTTTCCGTTTTTCGAAAAAAACACGCCCTCCGGGGCTGGTTCGCTCGTAGAAAAAAGCGGCGGCCTTAAAGGCCGCCGCTTCGACGTCAGGAACCAGGGGGATTATTTCTTCCCGATCGTCGTTACCCAGCCGTACTTGTCCTCGGCCTCTTTGAGCATGATAGCGTTCAGCTTATCGTAGAAGATCTGCGAGTACTTGCCGACGTCGCCGTCGCCGACGGTCACGTCCTTGCCGTCGACCTCCACCGAGCCGATGGGCGTGATGACCGCGGCCGTCCCGGTGCAGAAGCACTCGTCGGCCTCGTGTATCTCCGGGATCATAACGTCGCGCTCGGCGGTTTTGAGGCCCTCGTCGGCGGCGAGCTGCAGCACGCTCTCCCGCGTGTAGCCGGGGAGGATGCTCTTGTCCTCCAGCGACGGCGTCGCGAGCTCGTCGCCCTTCCGCAAGAAGAAGTTCGCCGCCCCCACCTCCTCGAAGTGCTCGTGGTTGACGTCGACGTAGAGGATCTCGGCGAAACCCTCTTCCTTCGCCAGCGAGTTGGGGTACATACCGGCGGCGTAATTGCCCGAGGCCTTGACGCAGCCGACGCCTTCGGCCGGCGCGCGGTGGTACTCCGTCGATACCTTCAGCCTTATGGGATTGAAGCCTCCCTTGAAGTAGGGCCCCACCGGGCTCACGAAGACGACGTAGAGGTATTCTGCGGCGGGCTTGACGCCCAGGACCGGCCCGGAGGCGAACATGACCGGCCGGATGTACAGCGCGCCCTGCTCGTCGGTCGGGAGGTAGGCTTTATTCGCGAGAACCGTTTCCTTCACGGCGTTCACGAATTTGCCCTCCTCGTACGCCGGCATCATCAGCCGCCGGCAGCCGTCGGCCATGCGGCGGGCGTTGTCGACGGCGCGGAAGAGCACGATCTCGCCGGCGCGGGTCAAACGAGCCTTCATGCCCTCGAAGAGCGCCTGGCCGTAGTGCAGCGCGCCGCCGGCCGGGTGCATCCAGAACTCGCCCAACTCCGTCAGGCCGATGTCGGTCCACTTGCCGCCGGCGTACTGCGCGACGTACATCTTCGCGGTGGGGATGAACGTAAAGCCGAGGTTATCGAAGTCGATCTCGGCCGCGGGAACGGGTTCTATGGGCCTTATCTCGAATACCATATTATCCCTCGCTGGAATATAAATTGAAAGAGCTCCTTTGTCCTCTGCGGCCGAATATAACACGGCCTCGGGGTAAACCCAAGTGAAAAAGGCGGCCCGGAGGCCGCCTTTGGGAAGACGCCGCTGCGATGACTATTCGACTTCGAACGGGAGGCTCCAGCCGTCGGCGTTGTAGTCGTCCTCGGCCTCGTTCTGCAGCGTCCCGGCGTCGATGACGCTCACGCCGCCGTGCCGGACGCCCGGCTCGGCCGTGATATTATATTCGCCCTCGTACGTTTGGTTGCCCTTATCGGCCATATTGTGGCGCTGCCAGTCGTGGTGCAGGAATCCGAACGACTTGGGCACCCATCCCTCGTTCGACGTGTTCTTGGCCTTTACGGTGACGGAGACCTTCTCGTCGTGGGCGACGCGGGGGAGCTCTTCGAGCGGGACCTGCTCTTCCATGTCCGTAAAGGTCCGGTCGTAGCCGCCCGCCGTTACGATACGGACGCTGTTTATCGTTACCGTCTGGCGCCCGGCCTCGGCCACCGCGTATACGGCCGGGCTTATGGCCGTGAGTTCCCACGGGTCGTCCGTCGTGGCGCGCTCGAACGTGGCGTGCCGCGTCCGGACCACTTCGAAGGGCTTGCTGCCCGGGTCGAGTATCTTGTTGTCCGAGCGGTCGACGTACATGATGCCCTTCAGCTCGTCCTCGACGATGACCCGGGCCGCGGTGTAGGGGGCCTCGATAGTGATGTAGACGGTCCTCTTGGCGTACGTCAGCGAACGCCACCAGAAGACCGGAAGCGTGGCCTCGGCGTCGCGGCCGACGGGGCCGGCGGCGTATCCGTCGCCCCCCGGCTTCCCGCCGCCGTACGCCGAGCCGTCGTCGAAGTACGCCTTGTATTTGTCGTTGATGAGGGTGCGGACGTTCTCCTCGTCGTCGCTCGGGCCCGTGGCGCTCGAGCAGGCGAGCAGGCCGAGCAGCACCAGGGCCGCGGCGCCGACGCCGGCCGTAGTTTTTTTAGCCATAGCTGTCCTCCTTTGGGCGGTGCGTTCCGCTGCGTGTGTTTATTCGACAGGTGCCGAACGCCGGGGGTTTAAAGGGCTTCGCCGTCGCGCGTAACCCTGCTTCTTATAATATAAACCGGCAGGCCGTGCAACGGAATTCCCCCGGAGGCCGTAGGGCCGCGATGCCGTACCGACCGGGGCGGAAGTCGGCGGGATGTCCTTACCGGGTGGGCCGTTGCCGCCGATTCGTGATTTTTTTCCTTGACACCCTAACTGCCGTATGGTATATAATAACTAATCGCGGCGCCCTGAAGTGCTCCCAAACGAATTGTAATCGCCCACTTAGCTCAGTCGGTAGAGCACATGCATGGTAAGCATGAGGTCGCCAGTTCGACCCTGGCAGTGGGCTAATACCTGATTTTCTTCCCATAGACCCCCCCCAATAC
>DATKXQ010000048.1:0-3990 GCA_035528975.1 bacterium | reverse complement strand
GGCGCGCAAGGTCCAATAAGGTGAGGAAGCGAACGTTGGCGTACCCGCCGGCTTCGCGCGCCAGGCGGCGCGAGAGCTGGAGGCCGACGAGGTTGGAGCGGACCACCACGAACGCGGCCTCGAGGGGGCGACCCTCGCGGCCCGCCCGTACGTCGGCCAGTAATCGACGCGCGAGGGCTTCCTCGGATACGGAAAGGTTGAGTACGTGCGCGACGGTGGGCAAAACGGCTCCTCTCGGTAATTACACTACGATAACCGGCGGAAATGGCAAGCTAAAATTAACGTTCTTTCGTCGCCGGCGGGGTAAAACAAAATATGTTTGACACCCCCCCGCAAATCTGATAGATTTTACGGACGCATAACAAGGAGGCCCGTGATGTTTAAGAGAGCATGGATTATCGCCCTGGGGTTAGCGCTGGCCGCGGGGTTCGTCTACGGAGCGCCCTTCAAAGCCGGCGAGAAGCTCGTATTCTCGGTATCGTGGTCCGACATCGTCAAGGCCGGGACGGCGACGCTCTCGGTCCCCGGCGTCAAGGTATTCAACGGCCACAAAGTGTACCACATCATCTCCACGGCCTCCTCCGGCCCCCAGGTCTCGGCCTTCTTCTACACGCGCGACCGCATCGACATCTACCTCGACGCCGTGGAGTATACTATCTGGAAATCGGAAAAACACCTCGTCGAGGGCACGTACAAAAACGACGAGGTAATATACTTCGACCCCGTCAACCGCACCGCCGTGCGGGGCGTCAAGACGATGCGGATCCTCGCCAACCCGCGCGACGCGCTGGGCGGCTTCTACTACTTCCGCACGCTCGACCTCCCGGTGGGGGGCGAAGTGACGGTGAATTACGCCGACGGTAAAATCTCGAAACCGATCGTCGTCAAAGTCTTGCGCAAAGAACAGGTCACGGTCCCCGCCGGAACCTTCGACACCATCGTAATCGAGCCGGTGCTGGAGGAGACGGAGGGCATCTTCAAGCAGGAGGGCCGCATCTGGATCTGGGTCACCGACGACGAGAAGAAGATGCCGGTCATCCTGAAATCCAAGATAGCCATCGGCGAAATCCTGGTCCAACTCGAAAGCTATACTTTGGGGAAATAAGGCGCTGACGCCGCTATGGCCGCGGACGAATTAGACCTCTCGCGCGTCGAAACGTATCCGTTCGCCCAGCGGCGAAACCTCGTCAGCGTAGATGATTTTCGACGGCCGCCGGAGGACCCGGCGGCCGCGATGCCTTTGCTCAGCTCGCTGCCGGACGTCCTGGCGGCGCGCAACCTGCTCCGGCTGGCGCGGGCCGTGGCGGACGCGCGGCGGGCCGGCCGCGGCGTCGTGTTCGCGCTGGGCGGCCACGTCGCCAAGACCGGCGCCGGCCTGCACCTCATCCCCCTTCTGGCCGAGGGCCTCGTAACCCACCTCGCCGTCAACGGCGCCTTCCTCATCCACGACTACGAGCTGGGCCGCTTCGGCGCCACCTCCGAGGACGTCGCCGCCAATCTGCCGGAAGGCCGCTTCGGCCTGGTCGAGGAGACCGGCGCCGAGTTGAACGAGATAATCCGGCGCGCCGCGGAGAAGAACGAGCCGCCCGGCGTCCTGGCCGGCAAGGCCGTCGCGGAGCGGGGCGGTTACGCCGACGCGAGCGTGCTGGCCGCGGCCGCCGCGGCCGGCGTCGGCGTGACGCTGCACGTCGCGCTGGGAACCGACATCATCCACCAGCACCCCGCCGCGGACGGCCGCTCCTGGGGCGAGGTCGGCCTCGCCGACTTTAGGCGGCTGGCGGCGGTCCTCAAGTCGCTCGACGGGGGCGGCGTCTACGCCAACGTGGGCTCGGCGGTGCTGTTGCCGGAGGTCTTCGTCAAGGCGCTGAATCTCGTCCGCCACCTCGAGCCGCCGGTAAAAAACTTCACCGCCGCCAACCTGGATATGATACAACATTACCGGCCGACGCAGAACGTGCTCGCGCGGCCCACCGCGGGCGAGGGCCAGGCGCTGGCCGTGACCGGCGCCCACGAGATAACGGTGCCGCTGCTGTCGGCGGCCGCGCGGGCGTTCGCCGCGGAGTGAACGGGAACGGGGGACGGCGTCCGGTGCTGCACGTCTTCATAACGAAGAACCATTTCCTGAGATGCCACGAGGCGGCGCTCTACGGCGTCAGGCCGTCGTCGGTGAACCAGCTCGCGCAGGTGCGGGACGGCGACGCGGCCTACCTCTACCAGCGGACGGCGGGCGCCCTCTACGGCCCGTACGCCTGCCTGGGGCCGGTGCGGTATCTGGGGCCGACGGTGCCGGCGCCGGTGTGGGAGCCGGCGGCGCGCGGCTCGCGGCGGGAGAAGTTCCGGTTCGTCGTACGGCTTGCGGCCGCGCGGGAGGTCCACCGCTTTTCGGTATCCCATTTCTACGAGGCGGCCCGGGCGGCGGACGTCGAGCTGGCCCCCGCCGACTTCGTGAAGCGCAGCGTGCACACCTTCCTGCCCGCCGAGGGCGAGCGCATGGCCCGGGCGCTGGCGACGGCGCCGCGCCAGCTCGCGATGCCGTTCCTGCCGCGCCCCGAACCCTTTCCGCTGGACGAGTACGCGGCGGTTCGCGGCGAGCACCTGGGGTTCATATTACGGCACGAAACGCTGGACGAGTCGCTGCTGGAGTTCGTGCTGGCGCGGGAGGCGACGCCGCTCGCCCGCGAGATGGGGGCGAGGCCGGCCTTCAACCAGTTGCGCATCGACGAGCGGGGCAACCGCATCGATCTGATATACGCATCGTCGGGCGCCCTTTTCATAATCGAACTCAAGCGCGGCCGGCGCGACGCCGAGGCCCGGCGGGACATACTGCGCTACGAGATCTGGGCGCGGGGACGGCGAGACCGGCTGGCCGCGGGGCTGAACTTCGGCGAGGCCCGGCCGACCGTGACGCCGGTTCTGGTAGCCGCCGGCGGCCCGCCCCGCCCCGCCGATTGCCGCATATACGATTGGCGACTGGAAAACGAGCCGACGCGCCTTTCGTTCACGCGCGTCCAATAACGGGGGCGATGACGCGATATGTCGTTGATGGAAAAAGTACACGAGCAGTTCCGCGAGGCGGCCGACCTGGTCACGCGGTCGCTGCCGGTCATAGATAAATACCTGGTGCAGCTGGCGCAGGAAACCGCCTCCCGCATAGTCGTCGGCGGCAAGGTCCTGCTGATGGGCAACGGCGGCTCGGCCGCGGACGCGCAGCACATCGCCGGCGAGTTCGTCGTCAAGCTGAACTACGAGCGCGCGGCGCTGCCGGCGCTGGCGCTGACTAGCGACGCCTCGGTCGTGACCGCCGCGGCCAACGACTACGGCTACGCCGAGGTCTTCACCCGTCAGATAGAGGCCCTCTGCAACGTAAACGACCTCGTCGTGGCGCTCTCCACCAGCGGGAACTCCCCCAACGTCGTGCGCGGCCTCGAGGTCGCGCGCGAGC
Source organism: bacterium (assembly GCA_035528975.1). Taxonomy (GTDB): domain Bacteria; phylum RBG-13-66-14; class B26-G2; order WVWN01; family WVWN01; genus WVWN01. The sequence continues at coordinate 548 of DATKXQ010000048.1, read as the reverse complement.
GGCGCGTCGTGACCGCGGCCTTCCTCGGCGGCGACGGCGGCGAGGCCGCCCGGCACGCCGACATACCCATAATCATACCTTCCACCGACCCGCAGCGCATCCAGGAACTCCACGGCATCATGGGCCACGTCTGGGTAACGCTGGTGGAGGAACTCGTCTTCCGGGGCGCCCGCTAACCCGCCCATGGCCGAAACGGTGGAAATGCTCGAGCTCCTCGACCGCGCCGCCGCGACGCGCATCCTCGTGGTCGGCGACGCCATGCTCGACCACTACGTCTTCGGCGACGCCGCGCGGCTGTCGCCCGAGGCGCCGGTGCCCGTCGTGCGCGTGGAGCGGGACGTGCTGCGCCCCGGCGGCGCCGCCAACACCGCGGTCAACGTCCGGGCGCTGGGGGCCGCGGCCGAGCTGGCCGCCGTCGCCGGCGACGACGAGAACGGCCGCGCACTCCGCCGCCTGCTCGAGGAAGAGGGCGTGGACCCGGCCGGCCTCGTCGTAACCGCGGACCGGCCCACGACGGGGAAGGGCCGCGTCGGCGCCCGCCAGCAGCA
>DATKXQ010000047.1:0-2038 GCA_035528975.1 bacterium | reverse complement strand
CGCCATAACCGCCGCGGCCAGCACCGCCACAGAAACCGCCGCCCTGCTTATACCCAAAACCGGCACCAACGCCACGGCCGTGACCGCAGCGCCGAGGGCGGAGCCGAGCATATCCATGCCGTAAAGTACTCCCGCCCCGCGCTCGCCCCAGGCGCGAAGGGCCACGACGAACTGCGCGCCGCCGCACAACCCCGCCGCCGCGGCCACGCCGCCGAATACGGCGTGCAAGACGACGGCGGGCGCCGCCGCCCATCGCGACATTAGATAAAACGTAGGCGGGAGCGAAAAAGCGATGACGATCGTAAAGCCGAGTATATTTATCAATCGCTGCCGGTCCCCCCCGGGCACGGCCGGCCGGGGCAACAGGCCGCCCACGGCCACGCCGGCCATGAACGCCCCGACGATCAGCGCCAACTCGAGATAGGCCGCGCCGTAAACCACCTGGTAACCCAGTATGACCAGTAACTCGAGCGAGACTTCCACGAATCCTTGCGCCGCTATCGCGAGCGCTACCGCCGGTCGGCCGCCGAGCCGCCGCCGCCATATGAACCACGGCGCCGCGAGGGCCGCGACGAACGCGATAATATACCATAACCGCAAACGCCTCGCGGCACTTAATACGCTTTTTTCGGCATCGCCCACGCGCGCGGCCCACAGCGCCAGGCCGTAGTACAGGGCCGTCGGTTTCATATCCGTATTGACGGCCGCCGGAAGGCCCGTGGCGCGCGAAGCCGCGGATACGCGGTCGGCCGTAAGGGCGAACCGGAAATAGGTCTCCGTCAGGTAATGGTTGGCGACGCCGTAGCGGCGCAGCGCGGCGGCGTAGGCCGAAGCCGAGGCGTCCAGGGGCGCGTCGGACGCGAGGAACGTGAACCTCTCGCCCGGCACGTACGCGACGTGGCGAAAGGCCGCGGCGCCGGTTCGATACGTCGAACTCAGGAACTCGGACAAATCGGGGGGGTAGTAGTTCGCCGCGCCGGGGGCACTCCACGCCACGAGGCCGCCGGGCGCGAGCAGTTTCTTGACGTCTTCTAAAAATTCGAGCGTATAGTAGCGGTTCACCTGCGCCGAGACGGGCGGGGGCATAGCGACTATAACGACGTCGGCGCGCATGCCCTCCACGGCGGCGCGCCGGGCCCACAAGCGGCCGTCCCCGGCTTCGAACCTCACCCGCGGGGCCGTCGCGATCGCCGGGTAGTACGTCGACGCCGCGGCCTCGACCAGCGCCGCGTCGAGCTCGACGTAAATAACCTCCTCCACGGCCGGAAACTTGTCGAACTCGTCGAGCGCGCCGTTCAAGCCGCCGCCGAAGAGGACCACCCGCTTCGCATCGGGCCGGAGCAACATCGCCGGCTGTACGGTCTCCTCCGCGGCCAGGCGGTCGGGATAAGACGCGACCAACAACCCGTTCTCGTAGAGCGAGTACTGGTCCGCCCGCGCCGCGGCGACGACCGCGCCGTACGGCGACGTCCGGTAGTCCAACACTTCCTCGCCCGGAAACGAGCGCTTAAAAAACCAGCGGCCCGTAAGGACGTCCCGGGAAGAGACGACGAAGATGCCGGCGGCCAGCGTGACGGCCGCCAACACGGCCGAGACGAGGCGGCCGGCCCGCGATGAATGCACCGCGGCCGCGACGGCCGCGGCCGTCGCGCAGAAAAATGCCAGCGCGCCTGCGGCCAACGGCGTCATCCACCGGTAGAGCAAAGTCGTGAAAAGCAAGCCCGCCAGGCAGAAACCCGCCGCCTCCGCTACGTACGCTTTCTTCGCCTCCCCCGTGGCCGCGGCCACGAGCGCAAAAGCGGCCCCCCCGCAAAAAGCCGCCGGCCCCACCGCCGCAAAAGCGAACCCGAAGGCCCGCAACCAACCGACGACCTCGCCCGGAGAAACCCCCAGGATATGGCGGCCTCCCCACACCAGCCATAGGCCGAGCAAGTAACAGAAGGCGAGCGCGACGAACGAAAACGCCGCCGCGGCCCAGGAAGCTTTGCGCACCGCGTACGCCGAAAGGCTGCCCAGGCCGCCGGCCGCCAGCCAGGCC
>DATKXQ010000046.1:0-2203 GCA_035528975.1 bacterium | reverse complement strand
GTGTCGGCGCCCTTTTCGGCCAGGAAGGTTTTCGCCGCGGCCACGTCCCGCACCGAGGACCCGTGCTCGTCGTCGCCGAAGCCGGTATAACGCTCGACCTTGCCGTCGTGCTTCAGGCTGTCGCCGTGGCCGCGGGAGTCGAGGGCCAGGACGTTGAAGCCGGCGGCGGCGAGCTTGGAACCGAAGTCGTCGTAGGAGCGTCGGTCGGCCGGCAGCATGTGCAATAGCACCGCCGCCGGGTTGCCTTCGCCGGCGTTCCAGCGCGTCGCGTATATCTCCCACCCGTCCGAAGTCGCGAACGTAACCGTCTCCGATTTTACCGTGCTTCCCGCCGCGTTCTCCGTCGCGGCCGTCTCGGCCGTTGACGCGCCGCCCGTCTCTCTCGCCTGGCAGCCGGCGAACGCGAACGCGACTACGGACGACGCGGCGCATACCACTATCGTTTTCACGGCTCCACCCCTTTTTGGATTTACGTTGTTTTTTTTAACGGGTTATTATAGATTATGAGGGGCGGTGCGGCAAGGGGCATCGGAGCGGCGAGAACGGCCGCGTGTTGGGGCGGCGAGGCGCGTAAAGGGTGCCCCCGACCCGAAAGGCTCAGGGATTTAAACGCATATGCGGACGCCGACGGAGTGGCTCGAGTTCCTGCCCGGGAAGCTGGAGCAAACGTTGTTGGGGTACGACGTGTCCCGCGAACAGATCACGTCGTTGTGCGAGGTCGCGGCTCGCGAGCACTTCTACGCCGTAGTCGTCAACCCCACGCACGTCCGTTTCGCCGCGGAGCGTTTGGCCGACGCGGCGGCCAAGGTGGTAACGGTCGTCGGCTTCCCCATGGGGGCCAATACCAAGGTAGTAAAGGTCTTCGAGACCCGCGACGCCGTGTCGCGGGGCGCGGATGAGATCGACGTCGTGTTGAACGTCTCGGCCCTCACGCACGGCTATTACGACTTCGTCGGCGATGAGATACGCGAGGTCGTAACGGCCGCCGAGGGTCGCGTCGTCAAGGTGATAATCGAGTGCGGCGCTTTGAACGCCGACCTGAAGGCCGCCGCCGCCGAGCTCGTCGTCAAGTCCGGGGCGCATTTCGTGAAGACCTCGACCGGCTACGGCCCGGGCGGCGCGACGGAGGAGGACGTGCGCCTCTTGCGGAATATCGTGGGGGACGCCACGGGCATCAAGGCCTCGGGGGGGATACGGTCGTACGAGCGGGCCCTCAACCTCGTCGAGGCGGGCGCGGACCGCATAGGGACCTCCAGCGGCGTCGTCATCATGGAAGGGCTGCGCTACGCGGTCCGAGCCGGCCGTCTGGGCGACGCGGTCGTGAGAAGTTGACGTGGCGCCGTCGGAAAAGAAGCCGATACGATGCCCTAATTGCAACTCCTCCGAATATAAAGTTATACTATCGGGCCGCGACTGGGAGTTCGGAAATCCCGGCGTTTTTTTTATTTTGCGGTGCCGCGCGTGTTCCCGGCGGTGGACCTGGCCGCCGGCTTCGGCGTCGTCGCTGGCGGCCTTGTATCCTGAGGATTCGTATTACGCCTACCGGCGGCCGGGACGCCCGCCGGCCGGCGTCCGCGAGGCGGTTATCCGGGCGGCGCGCGGGTACCCGCCGAAGACGAAGGCGCCGGCGTTGCGGCCGGCCGTAGCCGCCCTGGCGCCCTGGTTGCGGCGCCGCTACCACGACGTTCCGGAATACCGCGCGGGAGGCAGGTTGCTCGACGTCGGCTCCGGGGCCGGGGATTACTTATCGCTCGTTCGGGCCCTTGGCTGGGCGGCGGTGGGGGTCGAGGCCGGCGAGGCCGCGGCGGCCCGGGCGCGCGAGGCGGGCTTGGACGTCGCAACAGGCGATGCGGCGGAAGTGCTGAGTTCGGGCGCCGTCGCCGGCCCTTTCGACGTGATAAGATTCCACCATACGTTGAGCACCTCGTCGAGCCGCGGCGGGCGTTGCTTGCGGCCGCGGCGCTCGGGCGCCGCGGCGCCCGGATATGCGTGGCCGTGCCCAACGCCGACGGCGCGGCGGCCCGTCTCTTCGGCCGCTACTGGTACCACTGGGCGCTTCCGTTCCACAGGACCCATTTCACCGTTAAGACCTTGCGGGAATTGTTGCGCGCCGCCGGGTGGAGGCCGACGCGCGTATACTTCGTGTCCGCGCCGGCGGGCCTGATTCGGACCGCGTCGTACTGGCTGCGGTACGAGTGGGGAA
>DATKXQ010000045.1:0-5361 GCA_035528975.1 bacterium | reverse complement strand
CGGCCGCCGCGAATATCTTATTACAAGCCCAATCCCCGTGGGATTCAAATAACGCATATTCAGGGGATTCAGTATTTATACTTAAAGCCATTTCTATGCCGTAAATCGTGTTCCGTACGCTCCTACTTTTAGCCGAGGACGCCGCCGTCAACCCCCGCGCGTTTAAAACTACCTCTTTCTCGACGTCGATACAGCCCGCATCGAGCACCTTCAACGTACCGGAAATGCGCCACCGCCCCCCGCCTCGGTTTATATCGCCCCACGAAAACCGGTCGAATTCTTCCGCGTCTTCCCGCGCGTACTCCTCCAACGTCGCGCGGCCGTCGAAAACTCGTTCCAGGAACAACCTCTTGGGTCGGCGATCGTAGACGAGGTAGCTCTCCAGGCCCGGCTCTTTACTCGACATATCGCCGTGTATCGTTTTCACGCCGCCGGCCCCGTCGGAACCCGCGCCGTCGCGGATTTCCGCGTGGTAAAGTTCGGGCCGCCGGGACGGGACGTCCGTCAAAACCGCCGCCGGCGAACGCCGCGCAAATTCCACTACCGACAAGTTATCCGCTTTCAACACCGCCACGACGTTCTCGTTTTTTAACGTAATTTCCGCGACGCCGTCGGCGTCGATATCTTCGTATGCGGCGCCGTTCAGCGTTCCCCGCTTCCGGTCGAGAATATTTTCCGCGCGCACCAACTCGCGCTTAACGCCTCGCCTTAGATGGGGCAGGTAAAAACCGCCGAAGACGCCGTGCCAATACGCGTCGTTGGCCTGTGCGCGCCACAGGTGCCGCTGGGCCGCGGCGTCGTCGGAATCGCCCGGAGCCGCGGTTTCGTAGAAGCGGCGGCTGGTTTCCTGGACCCTCTTGTGGAAAAAATTGGCCTCCTCATATTTTTGGAAAAAAGAGCGGAACGCTCCCCCGGCCACCAGATCGCCGTTGGGGCCGTCGACGCCGAAGTCGGAACCCAGGCTTCGGAGGCGTCGCTGGCTGCTCGTCGGCAGCGCCCAGCGCGTCATTTCGTAGTACGACGTCGCCGGCAAGTACGCCGGCCCGGCGGCGGGTATCGTCGCGACCGCTTCGCCCAGCGTCGCTACGCGGAGCCAATCGGCGTTATCCTCGAGGGCCGCGAAGAATTCGTCCAACCAACCGTCGCGGTAACAATGGTCGAACGTACCGGGCCACTCGCCGAACTTCTCGCCGTCGTCCGCCAAACACGCCATCTCGGTACCCGTCTCGTACGCGTCCCTCAAGTAAGCCATTACTTCCGTCACGGGCGCGAACGGGACCATGTACCTGAGACGCTGGGAAATGGGACACACGGTTATTTTTGCCCCCTGGTGCTCGGTTATCCAGGGGCGCCCTAATTCCTCGGCCGCGATGCCGGCGACCCGGAAATGCCAATCGTCCAGGGCCGTGTAACGCACCCCCGCGTCGGCGAGGACGGCCGGCAGGTGCGGTTCGTAAACGCGCTCCGCGAGCCACATCCCTTCGGCCTCCGCGCCGAAGACCTCCGCCAGCTTACGCGTATAGGCCCGCAGCGATCGTTTTACGTCCTCCTCCGGCGCCACCGGAGCCAACGATTCGTAGTACGTGCCGGTCAATATCTCGCATTGGCCGCGCCCCGCTAATTCGCGGACCAACGCGACCGTTTCGGGCGCCTCGCTCTCCATCCACTCGAGCAAAGCCCCCGAAACGTGCAAAGAGAACTTTACGCCGCGGTACCGGCTCGCCGCGTTCAAAAATGGTTCGTACGCGCGGCGGTTAGCGCGCGCGAATACGTCCGCGAGATTCCCCACCGGTTGATGGTCGTGAACGGCGAAGGCGAATGTAAAACGTCTATCCGATCCCATAACCGGAGTCCGCATCCCGGGCGCGGCGCGTTAAAGGTCGCACGGTAATTTCGGTATCAAGGACACAGGCCGGGCCTGCGGTACCATCTGGACGTAGATTTCCACGCCTCGCGCCGCCAACTCGTAGAGCGCCGCGCAATCCTCTTTGTCGACGGACACGCCCTCCATTATCTGGCGCTTCCCGGGCCGAAAATGCATCCCCCCCACGTTCAACTTTTTTATGACCACGTCCGACTCGACGAGCCGCAGGGCGTCGGCCGGCGTTTCGAAGAGCGCGATAGCCGCGCGATTCTCTAAAACGTCGTTTCGGAAGAGCGTCGCGGCCTCCGCTATTCGCAACACTTCAACTTTGACGTCGGCGGGCGCGCCCATCTCCATCATCGTACGCGCCAGCTCGTCATCCGCGACCCGGTCGCCGCATACGAGGATCGAATTGGCCTTGAGGTATCGCCCCCACCCCACGACTACCTGGCCGTGGATTAACCGGTCGTCCACCCTGTAGAGCAATACTCCCATCACGGACCCCGGTACCCGCTACCTTAATTTCTCGGCCATCACGGCCCGCACGTCCACTATGGATTTCTTTCCGGCGTCGACGATCTTCGCGACCAATTCGTCGAGGGTGTAGAGTTCCCTGTCGATGGCGGCCTCGAGCACCATGGGAAGGTTGACCCCCGTTATTACGGCGGCGCTTTTCGGGTCGCGTTCGCTCACGAGGCGAGCCGCGACGTTGGAGCAGGAGCCGCCGAACATATCCACGAGTACGAGCAGCCGGTCCGCGCCGCCGCGCTCGAGGTTTTGCCAGGCCTTCTTAATCTCTTCCCTCAACTCGTCGAGGCCCTGGTCGCTTTTGAGGCCCACGGCCCGGAGGAGCGAAACCCGGCCCATTATCATGGCTACGGAATTGACCAACTCGTCGCCTAACGCGCCGTGGGCGACCACCAATATCCCGATCATGCCTTACCTTTTGGCCTGTCCGGCTCGTTAGCGCGCAACTGCGAACGAAGCCTGTCGTCGAACACGCGAGCCGCGTCGAAACCGTAGCGTTTCAACAGGTAATTGAGCGCCGCGACCTCGACGAGTGTCGATACGTTCTTCCCGGGGACTACGGGAATCGTTATGAACGGGGCCTCCACGCCCAGGATATTGACGACGCTGGTATCGAGGCCCGTCCGGTCATACTCCTCTTCCGGGTCCTGCAGCTCTATTCTTACGACGAGCTCGACGTTCTTCGACTTCCGGACGGCCCGGATGCCGAAAAGCTCCTTTACGTTCAAAACCCCCAAACCGCGGATCTCGATGTGTTCGCGTATATTTTCCTTGGTATCGCCTACCAACTCGCCGGTTATGCGGCGCCGCACGTAAACGACGTCGTCGGCTATGATGCGGTGGCCCCGCGCTATAAGGTCCAACGCGCATTCGCTTTTGCCCACCGCCGCGGCGCCCAAAATAAGGACGCCGACGCCGTACACGTCCAATAGGTCGCCGTGGAACCCCAGCCGCGGCGCGAATTTATCGCGCAGGTAATCCGACAGAAGAGCGATAACGTCGGTGGTGCGAAGGCGGGAGACGGCAATCGTTATCCCGCGATTGCGCGCGGCTACTTTGAGCGCCGGGGGCGGCCTTCGGCCCCGCGCTACTATGAAGCAGGGCAGCCCGTCGCAGGAAGAGATCTTCTTGAAAATCTCGGAGCGCTTCTGCTCGGTGAGGCTCGATAAATAAGCCAGCTCCGTCATGCCGAGGACTTGTACTTGGCGGTGCGAGAACCTGCCGAAATAGCCGGCGATAGCGAGGCTGGGGCGGTTTATCTCGGCACCTCTAACCCGCCGCTCGAAACCGCCGTTTTCCTCTACCGCGGCCAACTTCAAGACCTCCGCCATTTCGGCCAGCATCTCGCCCACCCTTACGCCGACGGGCGGCTTCGTGCCGCCCAAGGATAATGCGTCGACGTTAACGCTCGTTCTGCGGCGCTTCGCCATCAGCGGGTTAGACCTCTTCTTCTTTTATGACCGCCATTACGTCTTCGGGCGTCTTCGCCTCCAAAAGCCTTTTGCGAACGGGTTCCTTTTTCAAGAAACGCGAGAGCTTGGCGAGGGCGCGCAGGTGCTCGCTGTCGGTGGGCGCGCACAGGAGAAATAATAAGTGGACCGGCTTCTCGTCCAGGGCTTCGAAGTCTATCCCTCGCGTCGAGCGCCCGAATACCGCCACGAGTTCTTTCACGATATCGGGATGACCCTGGCGGGGGTGCGGGATCGCGGCGCCGTTTTCGAAACCGGTACTGCATAAATTCTCGCGTTCGCGCACCGCTTTGAGAATGGCTATTTCATCGTTTATCTTGCCGGTTTCCGCGGCGAGCGCGACGAGTTCCCGCAGCACCCCTTCCTTGTCCGCGGCCTCTAATTCTATCTTGATGCCTTTTGCATCGACGAACTCCGATATTTTCACAGCGTCGTCACCTCTTAACGTGGGACCCTTGGCGCGACTGACCAGCTCGGCTACCTCGTACTAAGATTCGATAAGGCCGATATTGCCGTCGCGGCGGTGGTAGATAACGTTTATATCATCCGATTCAGCGTTTTTAAAAACCAAAAAATCCTGGTTCATCAAGTCCATCTCCATGACGGCTTCCTCGAGCGTCATAGGTTTGACGGGTATGCGGTCCACGCTGATTACGATGCGGCTGTCCTGTTCCCGCGCCATAGCTCGGTGGTCGTAGACCGTCATCATCGCCTCGCGCACTTTCCCCGGGCGCGCCGTCCGGCGGCTTTGAATGCGACTCCGGTATTTGCGTACCTGTTTCTCGATTTTACTGCAAGCCGCATCTATCGAGGAATACATATCCGCGGTGTTGCCCTCACCCCTGATGGTCAGGTGGTCGGCGGCGATGGTTATCTCCGCGATATGATGATACCTCTCGATTCTAAGCGTTACGACGACCTCCTGTACGTCCTTCAACTTCTTGGATATTTTGTCTATCTTTTTTTCAACGTAGTTCTTCATCGCGTCCGTGACGTCGACGCGTTTGCCGGTTATTTGCAAGTTCACTATTAATACCTCCGGCCTGGAATATTTTCCTCGCGACTCAAACCTTCCGGTCGCACCGAGCGGGATTCTATCATAAATAACGACAGGTTTTCAAGCGGCGGCGGAGCCGCGCCTGGGGGGACAAGGGACCTGGTACTCACCGGTTTCAGGTTCCGCGAAGTCCAGGTCGCGGTTCTCATCCCGCCACCTTCGCCCTATCCCGGCGGGCGCCGCGCCCTCCGTTTTACGGGCTAAACGAGCGAACGTACCGTAGCGTCGGACCTCCCGGCGGGGGCCTGGTCGTTTGAAGCAGACAAGGGGCTTAAGCCCCTTGTCCGGAGGCGGCGACCCCCGACGTACCCTGCCCCGAACACAACCCTTCCCCGGGGTACATCGGCGCGCCACCTCCGGATCTCGGTATAACTCGAGCTTTTTGTCCAACTCAACTTTACCATATCCTGGTGGGTACCATGTCCCTTTACTCTACATTTTTT
>DATKXQ010000044.1:0-5364 GCA_035528975.1 bacterium | reverse complement strand
TTCGACGGCTCTATCCGAAAAGTTACCGAGGAGCTTGGCGATCAGGCCGCGCGCGTGCGGGAGAGTTTGAACGAACAGGCCAGCATCGCCTCCGAACAAGCTTCCGCGATTTCGGAGACGTCGGTGACGATGAAGGAATTGGCGGGCACCGTAAAGCAGACCGCCTCCCGGGCGGAGGAGATTTCGGGGCGCGTCGATTCGTCGGTGAAGCTGGTGAAAGAAGCCGAGGACCAAATACTGACCAACGCCGAGAGGATCGACAGGCTGGCGGTCGAATCGCAGAACGCGGCCCGGCTCGCGGTGGCGTTGAACGAGAGCGCCCGCCGCATGGACGAGGTCGTCGCGTTGGTGAACGACCTGGCGGAGCAATCGACGGTGCTGGCTTTGAACGCGGCGATCGAGGCGGCGAAGGCCGGCGAGTTCGGCCGGGGTTTTTCGGCCGTCGCCCGCGAAGTGAAAAGTCTGGCCGGTTCGTCGAAAGAGGGCACGGAAGAGATAAGGCGGGTGTTGTACGAAATCCGCGGGAGCACGGTCAAGACGGTGGCCTCGGCGCGCGAGAGCGCCGAGCAGTCGGATATTTTGCGCGAGGGCGCGGCGAAAGCGAAAGTCCTCGTCGAGGAAATAGTGCCGCTGGTCGAAGAGATCGGGCGGATGTCCAAGCAAATCGCGGCCTCCGCGCGCCAGCAGAGTCTGGGTTTGGAGCAGGTAACGACGGCGGTGGACAACATCAACGATGCCGCGACGGAGGCGTTGGACCAGGCGAAGGCGGTGCGCGGCGCGGTCGAGAGCATCTCGCAAATAAGTTCGCGCCTCGCGGAGGAAGCCGAAGCGCCGCACTGGTGGAAAAAGCCGTAACGGCCTGCGGCCCCGGCGCGCCAACTAATCTCGTATTCCCCCGCCCGGAGGATATAAAGATGTTTAAAAAATACAGGGCGTTATTTACATTCGCCGTCGCCGCGGCGGCACTCGTGAGTTGCGGCAAGAAAGCCGAAGATGCGTATCTCATAGGCGTAACGGGTCCCTTTACCGGCGACGGCGCCCAGTACGGCGAAATGCTGCGAATGGCGGCCGAGATGAAGGCGGACGAGATAAACGCGGCGGGAGGGATTAAAGGCTTCACCCTCGAGCTGGAGTTCCAGGACGACAAGGGCGACCCGAAGGAAGCCGCCAACGTGGCGCAGAAGCTCGGTTCGAATCCGAAAGTCCTCGCCGTCGTGGGGCACTTCAACTCGAGCTGTTCGCTTGCCGGAAAAGAAGTGTACAACTCGATGGGCGTGCTCCAGCTTTCGCCCGGCTCGACGAACGTTACGGTGTGCGAGGGGGGCGAGTGGACGTTCCGCAACGTCTACCGGGACGATTTCCAGGGGCAATTCATAGCCGACTATATCAAGTACGTTTTGGGCTACAACCGCGTCGCCGTGTTCTTCGACAACGACGATTACGGCCGGGGATTGCGGGACGCGTTCGCGGCCCGCGCCGAAGAGATCGGCCTCGAAATCGTGCGCGAGGAGGCCTACGTCCGCGACACCCAGGAGTACACGCCCCAGCTTACGCAGATTATGGCGAAGAACCCCGATATCATCTTCATCTCCGGCCTGTACGCCAACGCCGCGATGATACTCACCCAGGCCCGGAACCTCGGCCTCGAGACGCCGTTTATCGGCGGCGACGGCCTGCTGTCCGCGGACCTTATAACCAACGCGGCGAAGGCCTCCGAGCTCACTGTCGTGACGTGTCCGTTCCTGCCCACCTCTCAGGACGAACGGACGCAGAATTTCGTTACCTCGTTCGAGGAACGCTACGGGACCGTACCGGACTGCTGGGCGGCCCTCGCGTACGACGCCGTGGGCATAGTCGCCGAGGCCGTCGGCGAGGTCGGCCCGGACCGCCGGGCCATCCGCGACTACGTCGCGGCGATGGATTCGAAGGAAAAAGCTTACGACGGCATCGCCGGCCCGACCTACTTCAACGCGGACGGCGATTGTATGAAGCCGCTCGTGGTGGCGGTTGTTAAGGACGGGGTGTTCGTCCCGCACGAAAAACAGGCCGAGGACCTCGAAAAAGCGAAGAAGGCGCTGGCGGCCTCGGCCGAACCGGAGCCGGAGGCCGAGGAGCCGGCCGAATAGAGCTGAGGGGCCGCCGCCCGGCGGCATCCGCCGTTCGCATTTAATTTGCGAGAGCGTTCGAAATCCTTCGGGGCCATCGTCGTCGCATCCGCCGCCGCGGCTACGACGGCTATTTACCTCGTCTTTCGCTCCACGTACTATTTCCCGGATGCCATGCGGTGGGAGTCGGGCATCGCCGCGCGCGGGGCCCCCGTCGTTTGGCACCCCCACCACATAATATATAACCCCCTGGCGATGGCGTTTCACGCCGTTCTGAAATTATTCGGGTACGGGGGCCGGCTGTTCGGCGCGATGCAAATTATGGACGCGCTGGTCGGCGGCGCGGGTTTGATCGTAACCTACGCTATATTGAGGAGGGCCGCGGCGTCACGGCCTTTGGCGCTGGCGGCGGCCTGCGCTTCGGCTTTTTCCTTCGGTTATTGGTCGTACGCGTGCAACGCCGAGTCCGTGATTTTGAGAACCGTCGCGGCGATGGCCGTGTTCCTGGCGGCGCAGTGGGCGGCCGAACGCGAAGGTTTTCGGCGATGGGGCCTCGCCGCGCTGGTGGCCGGCGCCGGCGTGCTGACGCATATAACCAACGTATTCGTCCTGGTGTTTTTGGTGGCGGCTTATTTTCTCGCTAAGCCGAGGGGCTACGCAACGCGGTTGCCCTGGTTGGTTCTCCTGTATTTTACGCCCGCCGCTTTCGTGTACGGCGTGGTTGGGTTCGGCGTTTTGCATTATGCCGGCATCGGCGACGTGGCGCGGTGGGTTTTCGGCGCCCCCGGTCAATCGCAGTATTACATGACGTACCGCCTCTACAACGTCGCGCTGGACTTTTACGCGTTGGCCCGCAATTTCTTCGGTTTGCGCTGGGCCAAGGACGTGGTGATCGGCGGTTGGACGGCGGGTTACGCCGCGCTCGCGGCCGTTGTCGCCGTAAGCGGCGCCGCGTTGGCGACGGCTTTTGTAGGGGCCGCGGTCCGGTTGTTGCGGAAAGGCGCGGGCCGCCGGGCCGCCTGGCTGGCGGCGGCGTTGTTTTTACCGCACGCCGTTTTCTTCACATTTCGCGACGCCGGCGGCATCCACCGTTGGACCATACAGGCGTTCGCGGTCCTGTTCTTCATTTACGCCGGCGCGGCCGCAGCGGCGCCGCGGCGCTTCGGCCGCGTCGTGCTCTACGGCCTGCCGGCGCTATTGTTTGTCGCCAACTTCTGGGGTTCCATTTACCCGGAATCCAAACCCGAGAACAACGAGCACCTGGCGTTCGTCCGTTTTGTGGACGGGTTGACGAATCCCGGCGACGTCGTAGTGACGTCGGGGTTCGGCGGCATGGGCGCGGGTATATATTTAACTTATTTCGCCGGCGTCGAGGAGGCGAATATATATTGCGGCGTCAGAGACGCCGACGCCTTCGAGCGTTTGCTCGAGGGCGCGGTCGAGGCGGGCCGGGACGTCTACGTCTCGGACGTTAGGCCGGCCGTCGCCTCGACGGATTTTACAGCCGCCGGCGCGCAAGCGGAATATAGCGTTACGGGCGCCGCCGCGGCGGAGTTGCTTGCCGGCTACGAGCGGGAGTTGGTAGCGACGTACCGGGGGCCGCGGTACGCGCCGAGCCGGTTCTGGCGGCTGGTTCCCCGGGGGTGAGCCGGGCAAAAGAGGTAATACGGAAGAAATCGGTTATCGCCGAAAAGCCAACCAAGCCTTCACGCGAACACTGGGGGTCGCGTTTCGGGTTCGTACTCACGGCTTCCCGACGGGCAAGATATGGTTGTGGATGTGCCGTACGATAACGCCGCTCGCCGTCGCCGTCATCATCATCGCCAAGTTGGCGGGCATCGGCTAAGCGGTATGCGGGAGGCGCGGCGGCTCGAGGGCTTCCGCACGGCCTGAATGTTCCTGCAGCAATTCATAAACGGATTGACGATAGGCGCGGTCTACGCGCTCATTGCCGTGGGCTACACGATGGTCTACGGCATCGTCGAGCTCATAAATTTCGCCCACGGCGAGATCTACATGATAGCGACGTTCGTCGCCATGACGATCTTCCGGATGGCCGGTTACCCGTTGTGGATCGCCGCGCCGGCGGCCATCGCAACGGCGATGGTCCTGGGCGTTGTGCTGGAGTACATAGCGTACCGGCCGCTGCGCCGGAGTCCGCGGCTCGTAGCGCTCATCTCCGCCATCGGCGCCTCGCTTTTCCTGCAGAACCTGGCGATGAAGATCTGGGGGGCGCGGCGCCAGCCGTTCCTGGACCCGGAAAGGTCGCTCGCGTTCTTCCAGGTGAAGCACCACCTCGCGCTGCCGGTGCTCGGCGAAGCGACGTTCTCCAACATGCAGCTCACGATCCTGGGGACCGCCGCGGCGATGATGATATTCCTGACGCTGCTTATAAACAAGACGAAGCTGGGGCGGGCGATGCGGGCGTGCGCCCAGGACCAGGTGGCCGCCAAGCTCATGGGCGTCAACGTCGACCGGACCATCTCGGCCACGTTCGCTATCGGCTCCGCGATGGCCGCGGTCGCCGGCATCCTCGTCGGCATGAACTACAACCAGGTCTGGCCGATGATGGGATATATGGCGGGGCTGAAGGCGTTCACCGCGGCGGTGCTCGGCGGCATCGGTAATATGCCGGGGGCGTTCGTGGGGGGCCTCGTCCTGGGGTTGGCGGAGGGGTTCGCCGGCGCGTATATCTCGTCGCTGTGGATGGACGCCATCGCCTTCGCGATCTTGATAATCGTGTTGATCTACCGGCCCTCGGGCCTGTTGGGCAAGCAGATCCCGCGGAGGACATAGCGTTCACCGGCAGGAATGCCGGTGGACAGGGAGCTTATAGGACGGAGGAGGAAATGGTGCGGACAAAATACATATTATCCTTGGCGATTTTGATTTGCGCCGTCCGGGCGTACGGGGATTTTTATCCAATGGCCGTCATCGGGGGGTCGAGTGAAATATCGCCGCCGACAACCCGGTGGCGGGAGGCCGCCGAGGAAAAAAACGCGACTAGGTTCCACGCGATTAACGTCGATAACGTTAGCGTGGTTTCGCAAGACCTCAAGGTCGTTTTCCGCGCCCCGGGAAAAATCGAGGTCAGTTCGGATTACGTTTTAAACGTTCATGAGAATAACGTTAGCGTCGACGTACAATATATATTTTGGTCGTGTGAGTATTTCGCAGAAGGCGAGAGGTCCTTTATTAGCGGTAGTAACGACTTAGAGGTCAAATTAGGTGGCCGGCGCATTAACCCGGATAAAATTTC
>DATKXQ010000043.1:0-4849 GCA_035528975.1 bacterium | reverse complement strand
GGCCGAGGAGGCCGAGGTCGGCTCGTTCGTCGTCTTAGGCCCCGACGATAGGCGCCTTCCCGCCGGCGTTGCGGTTTACGGGCCGGGCGAGCACGCCGAGCCGCTGTGGGAAGGTCTGGCCGGCGAGAACTACGGGCTGGAACGCGGGGAGTACGACGTTCTCGTCGAGTATTTCGGCCAGAAGTACTGGCAGCGGGGCGTCGAGCTCGGGGGCGGAGAGAAGACGTTTAAGCTCCCGATGGCGACGTTGGCGGTGGATAGCCGCTCGAGCCGCGGCGACAGGTTGGAAGGTCGGGTCGCGGCGTTTCCGGCCGGCGCGGCGGCGGGGCCGCCGGCCATCGAGGGCGACACCTTCGAGGGCCTCCCCCTGCTCGCGGGCGCGTACGACGTGCGGGTCACGTTGCAGGGCCGGGAGCGTTGGCTGCGCGCCGTGGCGCTCGAGACGGGCGACTACGTTACGCGGACGCTCGTCGAGCCGGTCGGCTACTTATTGGCGGAGGCGGTCGACCAGGACGGCGAGCCGCTCGACGCGGAAGTGTGGGTCTACGGCCCGGCGTCGGGGCACGAGCCGGCGGCGCTCGGCCGGAGCGACCGGCCGATGGCGGTTCTGCCGGGTCGCTACGACGTGGCGGTTCGCTGGGCGGGAAATCGCGATTTCTCTTCCGGCGTGGCGGTGCTCGAAAATCAAACGACGGTGGAACGGTTCACTTTTTGGCGAAGCGAGGCTCCGTAATGGTTGACAGGACTACGCGGCGCGCATTCGATAAGAGGATGCGGGGTATTAAGGCCGGGATATACACGTTGACCCTCGTGGCGGCTCTGGTGACGGCGTTGGTTCTTTCGACCGTGCTGCTGCCGCCGCAAATAGCGGCCTGGCGGTCGCAACGCTCGACCGAGGAAGCCCAGGCGCTCGTCGCGGAGGACAAGGTATTCCAGGCGATGGGTTTGTTGGAGCACGCGGTGGCGCTCGACCCGGGGAACGAACTCGCGCACTTCGACCTCGGCGTTCTGCACCTCGCCGTAACCGGCGACGCCGTCGCCGCGGCGGAGCAATTCAAAAAGGCGGCGGAACTGGACGAGGATTTCGCGCTGGCCTATTACAACCTGGGCGTCGTCCAGCTGTTCTATCTCCACAAGCCGCGGCTCGCCAGGGACAACTTTAAGAGAGCGGCGGAACTCACGCCCGACTACGCGGCCTCTCACGCCGCGCTGGGCCTGGCTTCCGAAGCGCTGGGCGAGTACGGCGCCGCCCGCGACGCCTACGACCGCTATCTCGACGTAAGTCCCGCCGGGCCGTGGGCGGAGTTGGTGAAACAACATAAACACGCTATCGGCGGCCTCCCCGTCGTCGACGACCTCTCGGCCGAGATGCGCTCCGAGGACGACGTCATAGAAATCGTCGCCGTCGGCGACTTGAGCCTGGCGCGCGGCGTTAACGTCGACCTCTATACCGGGCGTTCGGAGAGCCCGCTCCGCTACGTGGCGCCCCTCATCGGCCGGGCCGACGTGGCTTTCGGCAATTTAGAGTCGCCGCTGACCAAGCGGGCCAAGCGCGCGCCCACGAAGGGGCCGCGGGGCGGTTCGATTTACCTCAAAGGCAATCCGGATTACACGTTCCTTCTTACGGAGGCCGGGTTCGACGTCCTCTCGCTGGCGAATAACCACATTATGGACTACGGCGAACAGGGCCTCTCCGACACGCTGTACTACCTCGCGCAGGAGGAGATAAAACACGCCGGCGCGGGGCCCGACCTGGCCGCGGCCCTCGAGCCCGCCCGGATCGACGTCGACGGCTACGTTATCCAGTTCCTCGCTTTCTCGGGCGTGGAACCCAGGGAGTATTACGCCGGGGCGGCCAAGGCCGGGGCGGCGCCGTTGGACGAGGGTGCGATCGTCTCCGCCATAAGTCGCGCCCGGAGCGAGGCCAGTCTGGTGGTAGTCTCCCTGCACTGGGGCGGCGAATCCATGGCCTACCCGTCGTCGGAGCAGAAGAGGCTCGCCCATAAATTCGTAGACGCCGGCGCCGACGTCATCCTGGGCCACCATCCCCACGTCATCCAGGGCGTCGAGTCGTACGAGGGCGCCGTAATCGCGTACAGCTTGGGCAATTTCCTGTTTGACTCCCGCTACCCGGAGCGGCATTATTCGACGGTGTTGGCGATCGAAGTGTCGCGCTCGCGGGGGATACTCGGGTTCCGCCTGATTCCCATCTATATCAAAGGCAGCGAGCCCATGGTGTCGGGCGAGGGCGCGGCCGTGGAGTTCGTCGATTTCGCTTTATTGAGCGCGTCGGGGAACCACGTGCCGCTGAAGCCGCCCAAACCCTCGCCGGAGGAGGCGCCCGGCCCTTAGACGGCATGTCGTTATGTTAGAAGTCGACGTCATCCGCGTGCGCTATTTTAACGAAGAGCGCGAGTTCCACATACCTTCCGGCGGGATTCCTCTCGGCGTGGGGGACGTCGTAATCGTCGAGACCGAGGACGGCCTCGACTGCTGTGAGGTAACCGCCTCCGCCCGCTCTTGCTCTCGCCGCGAGCTCGAGCCCCCCGGCGTGACGGTCCTCCGCAAGGCGACTCCCAACGATTTGGAGTGGATAGCGACGAAGCGGGAAACGGAGGAGGCCGCGGCGGAAGCCTGCGAGGAGTTCTCCGAAAACTTGAAACTCGATATGAAACTGGCGTCGGTCAAGATGACCTTCGACGGCGCTAAAATCATTTTCTATTTTTCCGCCGACCAGAGGGTGGACTTCCGGACGCTGGTGCGCGAACTGGCCAAGAAGTTCCGGACGCGCATCGAGATGCGCCAAATAGGCGTCCGCGACAAGGCGAAGCAGTTGGGGGGCCTGGGCGTCTGCGGCCGGCCGCTCTGCTGCACGGCTTTCCTAAGCAAGTTCGAACCGGTCACGATGAAGATGGCCAAGGAACAGAACCTCACGCTCAGCCCCTCCAAGATATCGGGTTATTGCGGCCGGCTGATGTGCTGCCTGGCGTATGAGAACGATTTTTACCGCTCCGTGAAACAGTCGTTTCCGGGCATGGGGAAGCGGGTGTCCACGCCGCAAGGGGAGGGCGAGGTCAAAGGGGTCCTGGCTCTCGCGGGGTCGGTGTTGGTGGCGCTCGACTCCGGCGGCACGGTCAAGGTCAAGCTCGAGGAGCTGGGGCCGGCTTCGGCCGAACCGGCCGCGCGGGGCGACGCCGCGGGCCGCGGCGGCGGCGACTGACGGCGGAGGGAAGTACTTATGAAATTACCCGGCTTGCTTTACGCGGCCGCCTTTTTTTCTTGGGCGTCGGTCGCTACCGCCGACGTGGCGGTGGCGGGGGCGGCGGGCGTTTTCCAATATTACAACGACGCCTTCCAGGCCCGCGCCCGGGTAGGCCTGGCAGCCGGGCTCGAGTCGCGATACGAAAGGAAGGAATCGGCGTACGAGCTTGAGGGCCGTTATCGGCGGTACGACGAAGACGCGGCCGAGGCGGGGCTCGAGCTGCGGGCGCGTTATTATTTCCACCCCGTCCCGTCCCGGCCTTACGTGGGGCCGACCGTCGGCTTCTCGCTGCCGCGGGACGACTCGCGAACGTACAAGGTCGTCAGCGCCGGCGCGCGGGCGGGCGCGTTATTGACGGCCGCCGGCGGGCGGTTGCGGGTGGACGTCTACGGCGCCTACCGCGGCCGCTTCAGCTTGACCGAAGATCGCTATCGGCCCGATTTCAATTCGGAGCTCGTCGCGGGCGCGGCGGCGTCCTGGCGAGTGTCCGGCCGCTTCGGCGTCAACGTAGAAGGCAACCTGCTCTGGCCGGGGTTCTTCGCGGAGAAGCACGGGCCGCTGTGGGGGCCGGGGGTGGCGCCGTTCGTGCTGGCGGGGCCGGTATTCAGCTTCTAACTTATTTACCTTTACCGCGGAGCCGCAGGTGTATTATAATTCCTCACTAACGTAAACGCTCACCCCCACCGGGAGGTTCGTCTATGGGAGCGCTAGGTTGCATCGGTACGCCGGTCATAATCGCCGGCATAATCATAATATTCATCCTCGCGAGCGCGATACGGATCCTTCGCGAATACGAGCGGGGCGTAGTCTTCCGCCTGGGCCGGCTCGTCGGCGCCAAGGGGCCCGGCCTGATCATACTCATCCCCATCGTGGACCGGATGGTGCGCGTCGACCTCCGGACCATAGCGCACGACGTGCCACCCCAAGATGTCATCACCAAGGATAACGTCTCGCTGAAGGTCAACGCGGTCGTCTATTTCCGCGTAATGGACCCGAACAACGCCATCGTCGAGGTAGAGGATTTCTACTTCGCGACCAGCCAGCTGGCGCAGACGACGTTGCGGTCCATCCTGGGCCAGTCCGAGCTGGACGATATCCTGACCGACCGCGAGAAAATAAACCAGAGGCTGCAGCACATTCTGGACCAGGCCACCGACCCCTGGGGCATCAAGGTCTCCATGGTCGAGGTCAAACACGTCGACCTGCCCATCGAGATGCAGCGGGCGATGGCGAGGCAGGCGGAAGCGGAACGCGAGCGCCGCGCCAAAGTCATCAACGCCGAGGGCGAGTTCCAGGCGGCCCAGAGGCTTGCCGAGGCCGCGGCCATCATCCAGACCGCGCCGGCGGCGCTGCAACTGCGATTCTTGCAGACGTTGAAAGAAATCGCCGCGGAGAACAACTCGACGACGCTCTTCCCGATTCCGATCGACCTCTTCGCGCCTTTCATCGAAGCTTACGCCAAGGGTAAGGGCTCCAAGAAGTAGGATCGGTGGGTACGCGCCCGTAGGCTCGAGGCCGCGCGGCGGTCTCGAGGCGTGACGATAGAGATGCTGCGAACCGGGTTTTTACGATACGGATGGCCGGCGG
>DATKXQ010000042.1:0-4320 GCA_035528975.1 bacterium | reverse complement strand
CGAGCGACGTCGATTTAATAGTGGTTCAGGAGACGGCCGTCAAATTCGTAAACCGCTTAAACGACTTCGGGGTGGAGTTCGCGCCCCGGGTGGGCTTCGACTTGTTGGTCTATACGCCGGCGGAGTTCGAGGAGATGACGGCTCGCCCGGGGTTCGTCGCCGCTGCGGTCAAACGCGGGAGGTTGGTCTATGAGAAACGCCGCTGAAGACGAAGGCGCGCGGTGGTTGGCCCAGGCGAGGGCGGACATAGAAGCGACCGCCCACCTCGTCGCCGGCGGATACTTCAACGTCGCCTGTTTTCTCGCGCAACAAGCCGCGGAGAAAGCCCTTAAAGCTTACCTGTTTTACCGGGGCGCCGCCGAAGTGTGGGGACACTCCGCGGCGGAACTGTGCGGGAAATGCGCGGGGATGGAGCCGGCCTTCCGCGAGTTGGTCGGGCCGGCGGCCCTGCTCGATAAATATTACATCCCCACCCGTTATCCCAACGGATTACCCGGCGGCATCCCCAAGGACGCGTTCGATAAAGTAGAAGCCGAAAGGGCGTTGGACATCGCCCGCCGCGTCGCCGATACCGCCGCGACCTTAATGCCCTAACCCGTAGGTTGGTTTCGAGTGTCGGTTAATAAAAAACCCCTCAACGACGTAGCGCTGGAGCGCCCCGAGGCCGAGCTGCCGGTGGACCGCGTCGGCGTCAAGGGCGTGCGGCTGCCGGTGCGCGTCCTGGACCGCGAACGCGAACACCAGGACACCATCGCCACCGTCGACATGTTCGTCGACCTGCCGGCCCACTTCCGCGGCACCCACATGAGCCGCCTCGTCGAAATCCTCTACGGCTACCGCGACAACGTCAACTACCGGACTATGGCCTACATCCTGCGCGAGATGATAGCGCGGTTCGACGCCGCCCGCGCCCACATCGTCATCGGCTTCCCCTACTTCGTCGAAAAGGCCGCGCCGGCCTCCGGCGAGAATTCCTTCCTGGAGGTGCGGGCCCGCTTCATCGGCGAGTTCGTAAACAAATATAAATTCTCGCTGGGCGTAACGGTGCCCGTGGCCAACCTGTGCCCGTGCTCCAAGGAGATCGCGGCGGCCGGCGCCCACAACCAGCGCGGCGACGTCTACGTCGAGGTGGAATCGCGACACATCATCTGGATCGAGGAGGTCGTGGCCTGGGCGGAGGAGGCCGCGTCGTCGCCGCTGTTCGCGCTGCTGAAGCGCGAGGACGAGAAGGCGGTCACGGAGCGGGCGTACGCGCGGCCCCGGTTCGTCGAAGACGTCGTCCGCCACATCGCCGATAAATTGGAACAGGACCAGCGCGTCGCTTCGTACCGCGTGGAGTGCACCAACTACGAGTCGATACACCAGCACGACGCCTACGCGACGATAGCGCGCGATAAACGGAAACCGAGCTAACTCCTGCCACCGTTTCGGAGGTCGAAAGTATGAGGACATGGTTGACGGTCGCGGCGCTCGCGCTGACTATGGCCGCCTGCACCAAAGAGGAACCGGAGAACCCTTACGCCACGCCCGAGGATACGGTACGCGGTTTCGCCGCGGCGATGAAAGACGGAGACTTCGAGACGGCGTTGGACTGCTACGCCGACGCGGCGCTGACGAGCAAAGGCGTGGGCGTCGAGGGCCTCTCCGAAAACGAAATCCGCAATTTATTTTTGAAGAGTCTGGAGGCCGCGCAGGAACCGTACGCCAAGGAAGAGCTTACGAATTTAGAGGGTCGGCTCCTCACGGCCGAGGTCACCTACGAGCTCGGCGGCGTGAAGCACACCCACACGCTGGTGAACCAGGACGGCGAGTGGAAAATCGCCACCGACCTCACCCGCTGACGGTGCGGCGCGCGGCTTTAAATATTTGGCTGGTGGCCGCCGTCCTCGCGGCGGCCGCGGCCGCCGGGACGCCGGAAGAGGCCGCGGTTCCGGGCGACTGGCTCACCGGGTACCTCGACGCGACGGACGGCAAGCTGGTCCTGCCGGATACGCGTACCGGCCGGAGGTTGGCCACACGCGAGGCGTTCCGCGGCATCTCGTTCGTCTTCCCGGTCGCGGACGCCCGGTTCCACGCCATCGAGTATACCGAGAAGACGGGCCTCACGGATTTCCGCAACCGGTGGCGCCGCAACCACATGGGGGCCGACGTCTTCGCGCCGGTGGGAAGGCCGGTGTTGGCGGCGGCCGACGGCGTCGTGGTCGTCGCGACCTTCACGCCTAAAAAGGGCCCCGGCGGCAAAGTGGCCCTCTACCACGGCGCCGGCGTCTACACGTATTACCTCCACATGTCCGCGGTGTACTGCGCCGACGGCCGGCGGGTCCGCGCCGGCGACGTCATCGCCGCGGTGGGCGCGACCGGCAACGCCTACGGGACGCCGCCCCACCTCCACTTCGAGATCGACGTCGCCGTAGAGACGCAGGGCAAGCCACCGTGGTTCGTGGAGTACGTCAACGAGCCCCGAGCCGGCGTCTCGTCGCTGCGCAGCGTGGAACCGCTGGCGTACGTGTGCAAGCACGCCCCCCCCCTGCGAGACCCGCGGCCTCTCGCCCGGCTATGAAACGCCTCCTCCCATACTTATTATTTATTAACCTCGTTCTCGCTTCCGCTTCCGCCCCGGCCGGCTGGCACAACGTCGTGAGCCGGACGTGGGTTTCGGACGTAGTCGTGGACGGCGACGCGGTCTGGTTGACTTACCTCGGCGGCGGCGTCGCGCGCTACGAGCCGCGAACCGGCAACGCGTATTATTATACGGCCGCGGAAGGCCTGGTCCACAATTACGTAACGGCGGCCGCCGTCGACGACGGCAACGTCTACTTCGCGAGCCGCAACGGCCTCGCGACGTTGGCGCGCGCCTCCGGCGAGTTCAAGGCCACGGTACGGATGTGGGGCTTCGCCCACAACGACTGCACGGACGTGGCGGCGGACGGCCGGTACGTCTACGTCGCGACGCTGGAGGGGGCGCGCCGCTACGATGAATCCACCGCCGAGGTCGTCTTCGAGCCCATCCCGCCGGAGGAGGGGCCGCCGTCGCGCCTGAGCCCCCAGGTGGAAGACGGCTGGAAAGTTTACGTTACCGCCGACGGCGTCGTGCTGGACGACCTCTACTCCGTAACCCCTCTCGACGACGTGCTTTATTGGGGAGGGCGCGGCCGGCTGTTCGCCTCGGCTCGAGCGGCGGAGGATTGGCGCGAGGTCGCCGTCCTGTTGCCGACGATGGCCGTCGTACGGCGCGTCCTCGCCCGCGGGAAGACGTTGGTCCTCGCGACGGACGAGGGCGCCTTCCTGCACGACGGCGAGAGTACCGCGCGGCTGGCCGGGCCTTTGGGCCGGGCCGACGTGGGCGACGCGCTTTCGTTCGCGGGCCTGGAGTACTACGCCACCGCGGAGGGGTTGTTCGTGCGGCGGCCGGACGGCGAGCCGTTCAAGTTCGCCGCGGGCGCCGCGGCCGAGTGGACGAAGCTTAAAAACGCGCGGAAGAAGAAATCGCACACCTGGCGGCTGGGCGTCGCCGACGGCCTGCCGTCGCCATGCTGCACGGCGCTGGCGAGCTGGGAGGAGTCGATAATAATAGGTACCGAGAACGGCGCGTGCGCGCTGGAGCCGGCGTCGGGCGAAGTTCGGCCGCTGCCCCTCGCGAAGGGCCTCCCCGCCGGGGGCGTCTACGCGCTGTCGTACGGCGACGGCGACGTTCTGGCAGCTACGCCCCGCGGCCTCGCCGCCGTGGACGCGGCCGACTTCGGCGTGCGGAAGTTCGCCCTCCCCGGCGGCTGGGACGACGTCCGCGACGTGCAGTACTATGAAGACGAGATTTTGATTGCGAGCCGCGCGGGCGTCGCGGCCGCGCGGCGCGAGGGCGCCGGCTTGAGGTACTTCGAGCTGCACGGCGACGGTTTCGCGGGGGTAGAGGGTACGCGCGCCGTCAAGCTCGCGGGCCGGTACTTCCTGGGGACGACGGCGGCCTTGCTCGAGCTGGACGAAGGTTTCGAGCCGGCAAAGTTCTACGGCGAGGCCGAGGGTTTTCCGCCTTACGCCGTGCGGGCGCTGCTGCCGTCGGGCGGCCACCTGCTATGCGCCACCCTGGGCGGCGGCCTGGCTTCCCTCGAGCCGGCGTCGGGCGACGTCGGCGTTTTGAAGGAAGGGGACGGCGTGTCTTCCGACGTCCTCTTCTCCCTCGCGGCCGACGACGAGCGCGTCTACGTGGGTACTTACGACAAGGGCGTGGACGTTCTGGATGCGGATTTGAATTTCGAAAGGAATATCAGCTGGGGCGACGGCCTGAGTCACACCGATATCTGGGCCGCGGCGGCCGACCCGCCC
>DATKXQ010000041.1:0-2055 GCA_035528975.1 bacterium | reverse complement strand
CGGTCCAAAACGACGATATCGTCGACGGCGAGCATCCCCTTGCAGAAGCCCGCGGGGGTAGCGGCGATCAGGTTATCGCCGACGCGGCAGCTCATGTTGCCGTCGGTAGCGGCGACGAAGCCGCGGTCGTAGCAACGGCGGCCTATCTCTACGATCTCTTTTCGAGCTTGCCATATATTCATAGAACCCCTCGCCGGCTGGCGGCCATATGAATTACCTCATTATGAATAACCGCTGCTTTATCAAATAGAACAGCGCTTGCATATAAACTATTACTTTAACTAACCGTCCGCCCGTTTCCTTCAAAGATTAAGAGAGTGAACGATAGTTATTCGGTCGTTTCTGGCTCGACAATACCGGCGGCTTCCGGCCCGTGTGGAATATAACACGTGGCGATGCGTATGCAAAGTAAAACCCGCCCGGCGAGGGCGGGTCCTGCTATCGTTGCGGTTCGTTTTATCGCGCGACGACCATCGTTTTAACCAGGCGTTCGCCCGTGGCCTCCAGGGCGTAAAGGTATACGCCCGGCGCCGCGGCCTCGGGCTTCCACGTGACGTCGTAGCTTCCCGGTTGATAAATTTCGTCGGTTAGCGTCGCGACGCGGCGGCCGGCCAGGTCGTAGACGGCCAACTTCACGCGGGCCGAGACGGGGCAGGTAAATGCGATTCTCGTCTCCGTGGATACGGGGTTGGGGTAGTTCCGGCCAAGGTTGAACGCGTACGACGTCGGCCGAACCGGTTCCGGCCCGGACTCCTCTCCCGCCAGCGCCGTATCGGCGTTGGCGTACAGCTCCGCCAGGGTCATCCCGGCGACCAACGCGCAGGTCAACGTGTGGCGGCTGAGAGGAGGTATCGTAACGGGACCGAAGCTCACCAGTACGCGCCAGTCGTAGGGCTGCGTGCGCTCGCAGTCGAACCCCGGTTCGGTCATATAGTAATACTTGAGCCATTCGTTGTCCGGGTCGTTCATGATATCCCAGGCGTGGGCGCCCCGTACTGCCGCGTTTATGGGTAGGATACCTACGTACGGGTGCTCGTCGTCGTCGTCGTACATATAGGGCATCGAACGTTGGGCGTCGAAGCCAACCTTGTCGTCGATATAGGAAAGCGAGCCGCCGACGTCGAAGTCGTACGCGAAGGCGAGGTACGTATTCTCGAGGGCGGTCGAATTATTGTTGTGGAGGTAGTACCGGAAGCCTATGAAGTCGTCCTGGTTTTCCGTAGACCAGCTGATGGTGTGGACGTCGCATTCGACGCCGAGCGGGCCGCTTTCGCCGCTGTCGGCGTCGTCCATGCGGTAGTACGAATCCAGCGTGCCTTCCTGTTTTATGTACGGGGGCACCCGGGACCACTCCGGCTCGTTCGACATGATGACCGGCGTAAGGCCGTGCCATTCGCGCGGCGAGGAAACTACGCTCAGCTTTCCGTTCCGTTGCGCCGCGAACCAGAGCTCGCCGCGGTATAGGTTGGCCGGGCCGTGGGGAGCGGGGTATACGCCGGCGCCCTTGCCCCCGCTAATGTCGCCGACCGAGCCCGTATTCCACACGCGCAGCCAGAGGAGGCCGTCGTCGTGTAGGCCGGAGGTCCCGGCGTCGGCGGAGGGTTGGAATTCGCCTTTCGCCGCGGCCGGCGAAGTCGCCAGAGCGGAGGCCAACGCAATTACTATCGTTAATTTAAACATATTTTAATCCCCCTCGTACAAGGGCGGCTTTCTTACGAGCGCCGCCTATCGTCCGCGTTGATTCACTTAATTGCCGTTCCCGTATCGCCCCTATCCCGTTTTAGCCGGAGAATAACGACGTTGCTTGTTTCGGCGTATACCTCGTTAATAATAAAGCGTTTTAACTTTGCCTAACGAGGCCGGCGCTACCGACACCGTGCCGGGGCAGTGGACGCGGTAGACGTAGCCGTTGGTGCAGCCGACGTGCAGGTATTGGCCGTAGTAGGCGAGGCCTGTGACTTCCGAGGCCGGCGCGTTGAAACTGGCCACGGGCATAGTCCCGCCCTCGCTGTATCCCGCCACCATAGACTCGTACGCCGGAACCCACAGCAAATC
>DATKXQ010000040.1:0-9727 GCA_035528975.1 bacterium | reverse complement strand
CGGACCTTCGGCTACCGCGGTTACGTCCTGTTCCCCTTCTACGGCCGCCAGGGAATCTGGGCGCAATCGTACCATCGTTTCGCGGAGGGCCGGCGGCGGGACGTCGTCGTCGTCGACCCGCGCAACGCGGTCCGGAGCGAGGTGACGTCGACGCGCGCGGCGCCCATCTTCATACGCGACCCCAACGCCGCGGAGATGTGGTGGTTCGATTTCCAGCGGGAGTTCCTCGCGTCGACGGCGGCCCGGGCCGTCTACTACAACACGTACGAGTCGAACGTCAAGGTCTGGGGGTGGCAGCTCGAGCCCTACGGCCTCGTGTATCGCGTGCGGCGGCCGGGAGAAACGGACGTCGCCGCGCCGCCGTGGGGCCGCTACGAGTACGAAGGCCTACGGTCCGTCGGAAAACTCGTCGGCGCGGACCACGCCCCCTACGACCTGACGACGTACCGGTTATGGGCCAACTATTACGTGACGTACGGGGAGTATTGTTTCACGCGGGGCCGCGACGGCGCCGGTCTGCGCAACCTCGCCACGGCCGAACGCGCCGCCGCCTACGACGCCAACCTCGGCCTCTTCATCGCCTCGACCTACAACCACTACGGATACCCCGGTAAAGCCATACCCCTCTTCCTGGAGTACCTCCCGGCCCTGGGCAGTTACCGACACGACTCGCGGATGTTCAAGCGCGAGTACGCCGGCTTTTTAAACGGCCTGGCCTTAGCCTATCTTTTGACCGGCGACGCGGAGAGCGCGAGGCGCTACTACCTGGAATCGGTCGAATTAAACCCGGAACAGACCGAGCTCGCCGCGCACATATCTCCGGAGGAGCTGGCCGCCGCGGCCGCCGCTTTGCGGGACACGAAGCGATAGAACCGCGTGCGGCCCCGCCCCCCGCGCGTTAACCGCCCGTCGGCAAGAGGTATCGGGCGCCTTGACTTCGGTTTATCGTTGAGGTATCCTTGGAGCCGAAGTTCCAAAATGGCAGTTTAGGTGTATAAGGGGGTGAACTGCCGTGCGCGGCAATAAGGTACTTCTTCTAATAGCAGCAACCGCGTGCGCGACGGCCGCATTCGCCGGTACTCCGAGCGGCGGCCGTTTGCCCGTTTTTCGCTCCGGCCCGGACGGCGCGGGGAAATACCGTGCTTGCGGCTGGGGCGACTCCCGATACGACGGCTACCGGGCGTATTATTTCGACACCGCCGCGGGCAACTTCCGCGTGTGGTACGTCCTGGACGGACCCAACGCGCTCGCGGACCAGCGCGACCAAAACAAAAACGGCTTCCCGGACGTCGTCGAGTGGATCGGAACGGATTACGAATATATCCTCGCCGTAAATAAAAGCAAAAATTGGTATTTCCATCCGGACCGGGAGGAGGGTAAATACCTCCCTATCCGCGACTACTACCCCGAGCTGAACTGGCCGGCCGCAGGCGAGGACTACGGCGGCAGCGACAGGTGGGACGTATATTGCGGAGACCTCGGCGGCGGCTTAGCGGGCATCGGGTACGCCTTCGGCCCGTTCCCGGCCTCAGCCCGCGCCTGCTACTCCGCCTACTTCAACGTGAGCAACGTTTACGAAAAAGAGGTATCGCGTTCTATTTCGGCGGGTCTGTGGGGAACCGCAACTACCTATATGTTCGACGCGGCCGAAACCAGCGAAACGCCCATCCCGAAATGGTTGGTCTCGGCCACGCACGATTGGATAGCGGAAAGCGTTTATCCCCCCCAGGAACCCAACGCCCCGGGCAAGGTCTACTTTACGGGCCTTTTCAGGAACACCCTCTCTCCCCTCACCGAACACGGCGCGGCTTTCTTGTATTTCCTGGAAGATTGGAGCCGCCGCTACTGGGTCTCGCCGAAATGGCGCCCCCTCGGAGACTACCCGTTCGTCAAATGCGTTTGGCGCGCCACGTCGAGGGGAGACGCCTGGTATACGGAAGAGGCCGGCCTCGGCCGTACTACCGAGGCCGCTATCGCGTACATCATCCGGACCCAAAACCGCGCGAACGCCTACGTCGAAGGCCGCGTTTTCAAAGACGCCTTCGAATTGTTCGCGGCCTGGAACTGGTTCACGGGCCCGCGCGACGACGGCCGCCACTACGGTTGCGGCTCGAAATACCCCGCGCTGACGCCCCAGAACACCTGGACCGAATACCCGGTAACCAACTACCGACCCGGCCCGGGGGCGCTGATGAACTACCTGGCCGCCGGTTATTACCGGTTCGACTCGCCCCCCTTCTGGAGCGCGGCCGTGGTCAAGTTCGAAGGGGACGCCGGGAACAGGCCGGAGTCCAAAGACTGGGGCGGCCAGATAATCGTGACTGAAAACGGGACGACGTGGACGGACCTCAACGGCGCCGACGGAGAGACCTCGCCGATGTTCTCGCCGGACGGCAGGGGCATCATCCAAATACGCAACCCGGCGCAATACCAATCGATACTGGCGGTCGTCGATTGCGCGGGTTACAAAGGCACGAACCTGGGATTCAAATACAGCTTCATTCCAACGGACGACCTCAGGCCGCCGCGGGTAAGCGTCGCGGCCGCAAGGCCCCAGGCCAACCCGGGGGCCATCGAAGTATTACTCGGCGGCGACGAAAGACTATACGGGGCCGAGGCAGACGTCCTGTTCGTCGAAAAGGGCCGGTCGAGCGGCATCCGGGAAAAAGTGGAGTTCGCCGGCGCTACGACCAGATACTCTTTCATCGGCACCTATTCTCTGGAACCCGGCGCCATCGGCGACGGCCTGATTACCTGGCGTACGGCCGACGTCGCCGGCAACGTCGTATCGGGCGAGAAGAACTTCGGCGCCGGCTTCCTGGCGTCGAGAGGAGGCGCGTTGGGGAGCGGGCGCGCGGCGCTGAACGTACCGGCGGGGGCGTTGACCCAACCCACGCTGTTCACGATTTTCCCCGCCGACGGCGACGCGGCCGACGCGACGGCGGCGCCAACGTCGGCGCGCGACGGCTCCCCCGAGATGGTCGGGCCGGCCTGCGAGATAGGGCCCGCCTGGGTTCGGCCGCGCACGCCGCTCGAGGTAACGCTGTCGTACGAGGGTTTGGCCGTGGAGCGCGAGGATTACCTCTCCGTATACGTCTGGAACGGGGCCGGCTGGCAGGACCTCGGCGGGGCCATAGACCGGCGAGGCCGCCGCGTCGCGGCGCAGACGGACCGGCTGGGGAGGTTCGCTCTGGGCTACGGGGAGAAGAAGGGCCCGGCGCCGCCCTCGGGCACGCCGGCGACCTTCGCCCTCTATCAAAACTACCCCAACCCGACGCGCGGCGAGACCCTAATCACATATACGCTGCCGACGGCGGCCGAAGTGGAGCTGGCCGTGTACGACTTGAGCGGGCGCCGCGTGGCAACGCTCGCGCGCGAGGTGCGCGGCCCGGGCGTATACGAAGAGCGGTACGGCCTCACGGACGATGCCGGTCGGCACCTGCCCGCCGGCGTATACGTCTACCGCTTGCGGGCGGGGGCGGAAGTTGCGACCCGGAAGATGGTCGTTTCCCGTTAACGCCACGCTACGGGTTCGGAGGAAAACCCCGCCGACTGGCGGGGTTTTCGTTTGCGGGGGCGTATTTTAGAAGGGGATAATTATTGATACGCCGGGTCTTTTGTGGTAATTTAAAGTAGAGGGAAAGTGTATAAAACGGTCGCCCTTAAAACGCTGTTAACGTTGGTTGTTCTGGCGTGCGGCGCCGGCGTCGCTTTCGCGGACGGCGACTTCCGGCTCTACGCGTACCCCAACCCGTTCATCGCCGGCTATAGCACCGCCCAACTGGTCTATTTCCTCCCGGCGAGTTCGTTCATCTCTCTTTACGTATACGACCTGGAAGGAAACCCCGTTCGGACGTTGGTCGAAAAGGCGGAGCGGGCTCCGGGGACTTACAACGGCCGCGACGTATGGGACGGTCGCGACGACGGCGGCGAATTCGTCCCGGCGGGCGCTTACTTGATCGTCCTCGACGTGCGTACGCGCGGCGAAACCTTTCGGGAAACCTTCATCGCGGTCGTAGACAGGTAAGTGGATATAACACGCCGCCGAGCAAAAGATGCCGTTGGACTTCACATCGTTTCGGAAGACGTTGATGTTATTATGCGGGCTGGCGGCGGCGAACCCGGCTCACGCGGAGCGAGTAGCGTTGTGGGACGCCCGGGCGGCGGCCTTGGGCGGCGGCCCGGCGCTCGACGCGGGCTGCTACGCCCTGGGCACGAACCCGGCCGCCCTCGCCGAATTGGCCCATTTGGAATTCACGTTCGAACACAAGGTGTTCCCGGCGCCGGACGTGGCGCTGGAAGCTTTGGCCGGCGCGGTCCCGCTCGGCGACTACGGCACCGTGGCTGCGGGTTTCGGAACGGTACGCGTCGGCAACGTGCAGCGGTATTCGCCCAACGGCCGGCTACTCGGCGAATACGTCTACCACGACGACCTGATCGTCGCGGGGTACGGCGTCCGGGCGACGAGGTGGTTGGCCGTCGGCGCCGCCGTCAACTACGAACGCCACCTGACGGCGCCCGAAGTCGATTACGACACCCTGGGCGCCGATGCCGGCCTTTACGTCCGCCCTCTGGGCGCGGACTCTTCGCTGGAATACGCAGTAGGAACGTTGGCCCTGGCCGTCGCGGCCCGAAACGTCGTGGCGTCGCGAAGGGAGATATACACCGGCGACTACCGCGAACCGGCCGACGTGAGCGTCGGGGCGCTGTGGGGCCGGGATGTGGGCCGCCACCGTCTGGCGTTGACCTTCGCGGTGCCTTTCAGGGAACCCGCCTCGGCCGCCCTGGGGTGCGAGTTCGTCGTCGCCTCGGTGTTGGCGGCGCGCGCCGGCGTGACGGGGACCCACCCGGCGGCGGGCGTGGGCGTCTACGCCGATATCTTCTCCTTCGACTACAGCTACGTGAGTCACGAATTCGGCGCGTCTCATTACCTGACGGTCTCGGTGAACCCCGGCCGGGACGTCCGCGGCCGGAGCGAAAGACGCCGCCAGACGGAACAATGGTTGGTGGAAGGCCGGAGCTACTTCGAGGCGGGGAACTACGAGCTCGCCGCCGAGCGGTTCGCCGGCGTCCTGGAATGGGAACCCCACAACGACGTTGCCCGGCGATACTGGATTCGGGCCAAATATCACTACTACCTGGCGGAGGGAAGCGCTTACCTCGAGAAGAAGGATTGGGAGGGGGCCCGGCGGGCTTTCGGCGCCGCGCTGGTCGCGGTCTCGGACGACTTCCTCGCGGCCGAATCCTTGGCGAGGGTCGACGAGTTGGAGGAGGAGGAGCGGGCCCGGCTGGCGGAGGAAACACGCATCGCCGAACGCCTGGCCCGGGCTTCGGATTATCGGCGGCGGGGCGCGTATCGGCGCGCGCTCCAAATATACGAGGAGATACTCGCCGACCACCCGGGCCACGCCCAGGCGCGAAAGCTCGCCAACGAAACGAGGCGGATTCTCGCCGCGGCCCCCGCCAAACCCCCGGAGGCGACGGGCCCGCAGGAGATCCCCGCCGACGTCGCAAGCAGTTACCGCGGCGCGAGCGCGGCGCTCGGCCGGGGCGACCTGGCCGAAGCCGTCCGGACGTTGACGGACATCGTAGACCGGTACCCGGATTACGCCGCCGCCCGCACCAAGCTCGTCGAGGCGTACCTGTACCAGGGCCTGGACTTCTATTCCAAAGGCTCTCTATCGGCGGCGATAAGGGTTTGGCGTCGGGGCCTGGCGCTCGACCCCGGCAACGAGAAACTCCAACGGTACATAAAGAAGGCGGAATTCGAAATCGACCAAATCAGGTAGGTTTCCGAAGACGGCGCGCCGCGCGGCGCGACACTTTAAGGGTGGTTTATTTTGGACGCGTTACGACGATTTAGGAACATAATATCCTCCTTGCGCACGAAGGCCGCGGCCGTGGCTATCGCGCTCGTATTGACGCTGGTAACCGCTATCGGCGTCATCGTGATACGCCACGAAAAGGTGGCCCTGACGCGCGAGGTCGAATTGCGCGTTCTCTCCCAGGCCCGCAGCATCGCGGCCTCTTCGGAGCGCACGATGCTCGAGCCCGACCCGGAGCTGACGTTCCAAAAGCTACTGCGGGAAATGATGTCGCGAGACCCGGATATCGAGAGCATCGTCGTCGTTGACGAAAACGGCGATATCCTGGCCCATCCCGAGGTAACGAAAATCGGAACCCGTTACGAACCGCCGGTAGACCTCAAGCCGGTGCGCGACCTCAACTATTTCGACGCCGAGGAGACGGTCGCCGAGGGCGAGGACGTCTTCCTGGTAAACGCCCCCGTCAAGCGCACGTACGAAGGGCAGGTACTGACCATCGGCCGGGTATACATCCGCTCGTCCAAGGGCAAAATCGAAAAGGCCATCGGCTCGGCGCAGCTCCAGATAATCGTCATCGCCGTAATCGTAAGCATGCTCGGCAGCATCGCGGCCGTACTCCTCTCGGGCTTCATCACGACCCCCATTAAGAAGTTGGCCGAGGGGGCGCGGAAGATCGGCGAGGGGGACCTCAGCGTACGCGTAAGGGTCGCGGGGCGCGACGAGATCGGCCAGCTCTCGTCGACGCTGAACGAGATGGCCTCCCGCCTCTCGCGGGCGCGCGAGGAACTGGTGGAAAAGGAGCGGATGTCGAAAGAGCTCGAGATCGCCCGCAACATCCAGCAGAGCCTCTTGCCCACGACTTTCCCGGAAGTGGAAGCGGTGGAGGTCGCCGCGGCCTGCGAAAGCGCCACCGAGGTGGGCGGCGACTACTTCGACCTTATCGCGATAGACGCCCGGAGGGTGGGCGTCGTCATCGCCGACGTATCGGGCAAAGGGGTACCCGGCCTGCTGGTCATGGGCGTAGCGCGCAGCGTCATTCGCGCCCAGGCGCGTCAGCACCTCTCGCCCCGGGAAGTACTCATACGCGCCAACGACATCATCGCGCCGGACATAGGCCGCGGCATGTTCGTCACGGTCCTGTACGGCATCCTGGACGTCGAACGACGCGCTTTCACCTTCGCCAACGCCGGCCACAACCCCCTGATCATAATCAAAGCCTACGGCCCCGTGTCCCACGAACTGATCAAAACCCAGGGCCGGCCGGTGGGCTTCATGGCCGGGGCGTTCTTCGACGACCGCCTGGAGGAGACGACCCTCTCCCTCGACGACGGCGACAAGATCTTCACGTACACCGACGGCATCATGGACGCCATGAACGAAGAGGGCGAGGAATTCGGCATGGACCGGCTCATAGACACCCTTACCGAGTACCGCGCCTCTTCCGTGCAAGAAATCGCCGACGCGTTGCTGGCAAAGATCGCGGCCTACGTCGGCGATAGGCCCCAGACGGACGATATGACGCTGCTCGCCCTCGCCCTGAAATCCGAGGGCGCCGCGGAAGAAATGCCGGCCGCCGCCGAGGAAGTCGCCGTACCCGCAGAGGGCAAAGTGGAAGCGTAGCGCGCCCGGGACGATATGGCCGAGAGAGAATACCAATTCCGCGTCAAGAGCGCCGTCTCCCAACTCGAGAAGGTTCGGAAGTGGGGGGCGTACATCGCCCGGGCCCTGGGCTTCGAGGAGCGGGCCGTATTCGAGGTCGAGCTGTCGATCTACGAGGCGTGCGCCAACGTCATTGAACACGCCTACGCCAACGACCCCGACAAGTACATAGACCTGAAAATAACGGTCGAGCTCGACCGCCTGGTCGTGACGATCCGCGACGAGGGCGGCACCTTCGAACCCTCCTCCCTCAAAGAGAAGGACATCGCGAAGATAATCGAGACGGAACAGGACGGCGGCCTGGGCATGCACATCATAGAGGCGTGCATGGACGAAATACTCTACCGGCGCCAGGGCAACGAGAATATCCTCGAGCTCATCAAATACCTTCCCCGCCTCGCGCCGCAAACCTGAACCCATATGCCCAAAGAGCTCACAATCGAACTGGCGAAGAGGACCCCGGACGGGATCCACGTATTCACGGTGTCCGGGGCCCTGGGCGTAGAGGGTTCCGCCGGCATCCAGGGGCTGTTGGACGCCTGCCTCAAAGAAAAAGTCTACAAGATTGTCCTCGACCTCGAGGGGGTAACCTTCATCTCCAGCGCCGGAATGGGCGCGTTCCTCTCCGCGGTCGGCGAACTCCGCAAGAAAAAGGGCGACATCATCTTCGCCAAAATGCCGGATAAGATCCTAACCGTCTTCAAAACCCTGGACGTGCTCGACTACTTCATCGTCGCCGACAACGTCGAGAACGCCGTCGAGAGGTTCCGCGGCGGAGAACTTCCCCGGCCCCCCAGCATCGAGGAACTTACCGCCACCGCGACGGACGAAACCGAACCCCCAACTCCGAGCGCCGCGCATCCGCTGTTCTCGCTCTTGGCCGCGTACGCCGATATATTCGGCGCCGACGCGGATATCAGCCACAAATTATCACAGCTCGTCGACGTCACCGCCAACTACCTCTCGCTGGACCAGTGCGCGTTCGTACCGGTGACCGAGGCCCTGGGCCTAACCACGATGGCGGCGCGCGGAAGCGTGCCCGCTCCCACGGCCGCGGTCAAAAAAGCCCTGGCCGCCGCCTTGGCCTTCAACGAAATAACGGCGGTCGAAAACCTGCCCCGCCTGACCAAAGAGATCGCCGGCTGGACGGCCAAAAGCCGCGCCCGCTTCCTCCTGCCGCTCGGGACAACCGACCAGCCGGTCGCGGTACTGGTCGTCGGCGATAAAAAAGACGGCACCTCTATTTCGAACGAGGAACAGCGCATTCTCCGTTATCTAAAGACGTCCCTCAACCTGGCCTTGGATTCCCACATAAAGACCGGCCGCGTCGCCGAATCCGCCGGCGATAAAAAAGAGATAGGCCGCAAGGTAATGGAGATGGAGACCCTCTTCGAGATCTCCCGGAGCCTGGCCGAAGCGCTCGAAACCGAAAAGATGCTGCCCACCCTCCTCATGATGGCGACCGGCCAATTCAGCACGGACCGCGCGGTCATGCTCCTCGGCCGCGCCGACGGCGGATTCGAGGTCCGGGCCGCGCGCGGCATAGACGAAAAAAACCTGGCCCAATTTACCCTCCCCCCGGAAGGCCTGGCGGAAATAATAAAGAACCAGGCCGGCCCGGCCGTCATAGGCGTCCTGGCGCTCACGCTCGACGACCGCCACCGCCACCACATTAAACCGTTCGTGAACGAAGGAATCGCGGTCGTCGCGCCGATGTGCTTCAAAAACGAACTCGTCGGAATCCTGGGCCTGGGAACCAAGCTGTCCGGCCGCGATTTCGACGCCGACGAAATCCAATTGCTGGGCGCTCTGGTAAACCTCGCCGCGGTGAACATCGAGACGGCCCGCCTCCTGGACCGGACCAAGAAGAACTGCGGCGGCCTGGTGCGGGCCCTCATATCCGCCATCGAAGCCAAGGATGAATTCACCCGCGGCCATACCGAAAGGGTAACTCTCTACGCCGCCCCCCTCGCCGACGAGGTGGGTTTGAACAAGGACCAAAGACAGGACCTGCTCTTCGGCGCCGTGCTGCACGACGTCGGATATCTCGGCGTGGCCGAGGAAATTTTGCGGATGCCCGACGGCATCACCGAGGAACAACTGACGGAGCTGCGCCGCCATCCGCTGATAGGGGTAAACATCCTCAAGGAAATCCCGTTCCTCCAAAAAGCCCTCGGCGCCGTACGCCACCACCACGAATGGTACGACGGCTCCGGCTACCCCGACGGCCTGGCCGGCGAGGA
>DATKXQ010000039.1:0-9441 GCA_035528975.1 bacterium | reverse complement strand
GATGAGGCGCTCGCGCGGGGCCTGGTAAAGACCGAGGCCTATTTGCTCAAAGCGAAGCTGCTGGACCAGCTGGGCCGGCGGGGCGAAGCGCGCGAGACGCTGGAGCACTACCTCACGAAGCGCCCCGGCACCCGGGACATATATCTAACGCTGGCGCAGTGGTCCCGCGCCGAAGGCGACAACGAAAAAGCGATAGCGTACTACGAAGAAGCGCTGAAGCATCGGCCCGACGGCGCGACGCTGGCCGAGCTGGCGGCGAC
Organism: bacterium; assembly: GCA_035528975.1. Classification (GTDB taxonomy): domain Bacteria; phylum RBG-13-66-14; class B26-G2; order WVWN01; family WVWN01; genus WVWN01. The sequence continues at coordinate 9,181 of DATKXQ010000039.1, read as the reverse complement.
CTATGAGGCGGCGGGGGACCGCGGCCGGGCCGTGGCCTACTACTTCGAAGCCATCGCCCGGGGCGCGGCCAGCGCGGACATCCTCGCCGAGTACGCCGCCGACTACGCCGCCGCCGGTGAATTCGAAAAATCGCTCGATATATACGAACACCTGGTGGGCAAGTTCCCGGATAACGCTTACTACCTCTTCGGCCTGTCTTTCGTGAAGCAACAGCTCGGCGAAGCGGCCGCGGCCCGGCTCGGGTACGCGAAGGTGGTGCAGCTTAAACCCGATTTCCCGGAACCCTACTACAACCTGGGCGCGCTCGCCGACGCCGAGGAGGAGGCCGAAGAGGCGGCCTCGTACTATCGGAAATTCTTGGCTCATTCCGAAGGCCGGGACGACCTGGCCGACAGCCGGGCTACCGCCCAAGAGAGACTGCGCCTCCTGGAAGGTCCGTAAACCCGTCATGTCGAAAAGCATTCGCCCCGTAAGGACGTATCTGTCGGCGCTGGCCGCGTTGGCGTTGGCGGCGTCGGCGTACGGCGCCAAAGACGACTTGAAAATCCAACGCGAGGCCAACGAGTTGTTCCTGCAGGGCGTCGCGGAATACGAGAAAGACGACTTCCCGGCCGCCATAGAAAAATTCGAAAAGTGCCTCGCCAAAGACCCCACGAACGCGCACGCGCAGTTCAACGTCGGCGTGTCCTACAACGACCTCGGCGAGACCGAGAAGGCCCTCGAGGCCTACCGTAAAACGCTCGCCGTCGACCCGGAATACCCCGACGCGTACTTCAACATGGGCCGCATCTACCACCTCCGCAAAGACTTCGTCGAAGCCGCAACTTACTACGAAAAAGCGCTGCAAGAGGACCCCTACGCCCCGGACGTGCTGTACAACTACGCGCACGCGCTCATGGAGAGCGGCCGAGCGGCCGAGGCCATCGAGGAGTGGAACCGCTACTTGACCATAGCCGAAGCGCTCCCGGAAGAGGCCAAATGGGTCGAACGGGCCAAGGAGTTCCTCGCGACGCTGGAAGAAATCGAAGGCGGCACCCCCGGGGAAGAAGATGAGTAAACCTCGGCCCCCCTCGCCGACGGGCTCCCGAATAGGCCGTACCGCTACGCTGGTAACGGCCGCGTTCATATTGTGCTCCGCCGCGCCGTCCGCCGCCGCGACCGACGAAATCGCCGCCGCCAAAAAGCTCATAACGTCGGGCCGGCAGGAAGAGGCCGTTTTAATCCTCGAGGAGGCGTGCCGCGACTGCGCCGAAGACCTGGCGGCCCATTTCTATCTCGCGTACTCCTACGCGGGATGCGGCCTCCTCGACGAGGCGCGCGCCGAATACGAAATATGCGCCGGCCTCGAGCCGGACCGCCCCGAAGTCCACTACAACCGGGGCGTCATACTGAATAAAATGGGCCGATACGAGGCCGCGGCGCTCGCGTTCGAGGAAGCCCTCCTCCTCGAGCCGGGGCACGTCGACGCCAACTTCAACTGCGGCCTGGCGTATTACTACGCCGGAAAGCCCGTGAACGCCATCAAGTTCTTCCGCGAAGCCCGGGCGCTCGCGCCCGACGACGTCGCCGTGCTCTACTGCCTCGCGCTCGCGTACGAGGAGATCGACCGGCGCGTCGCCCTCTCCATTTGGGAAGACTACGTGGGCCAGGCCGTCGACGCGCCGGCCGAGGCCGTTTATTTGAAGTCGGCCCGCAACCACATCTCCGCGCTACGTGCCGGGAATAAGCATTAGAACGGCGACGCTCGTCGTCGCTTTGCCGGCGTTACTCGCGGCCGCGCCGGCCGCGGACCGGCCCGCGGAGGACCTCCTGGCCGCCGCGGACGAGCTTCGCCTGAAAGGCGCCCACGAAGACGCCCTCCAGCTTTACGAGCAGGTATTGCTCGACGACCCGACGTCGGCCCGGGGGTGGAGCGGCGCCGCCCTTTCGCTGGAAGCCGTGGACGAGGAACGAGCGGTCTCGATCCTGGCCGAGGCGATGAGCGAGCCGACGTCGTCGCTTCCCGTCACGGCGCTCGCGATTCTGGCGGACGGATGGGCCCGGCGCGGTGCCGAGCGCAAAGCGCGCGAATTATCGGCCGCCGACAGAGAAGGGGCCTCCGGCCGCTACTTTTTAGTCCAGGGGAGGATATACCTCGCCGAACGCGATTTTCCCGCGGCTATAAAAAAATTTAAAAAGGCCCACGCCGCCGGCGAGGCCGCGGCTCCCTATTTCCTGGGCGAGACGCTGTTGGAAACGGGCCACTACGACGAAGCGGCCCTCCACCTGGACCGATTCCTGGAAGTTTTTCCCTACGTGGCCGAGGCGAGGTGCGCCCGGGCCGAGGTCTACTGCCGAAAGGGAGAATACGACCGCGCGGAGGCCGAGCTCGCGGAAGCTTTGACCTACGAGCCGACGAACAAGCGCGCCCTTCTGGACCTGGCGGCGCTCGCGGCTCGCGCGCGCGACTACGGCCGCGCCATCCGCTTGTTCGGCGAGGTGACCCGGCTCGACCCCGGCGACGAACACGCTTTCCGGGGCATCGTCGAAGCGTACGAACGCGTCGACCCGCTGGTCGCGGCCCAGAAACTCGAGGAGTACCGAAGGCGCTTCGAAATAGCACCCTGAAACCAAGCCGCCGCCCGCTTAACGCCCCGGCCTGCCGGGGGTTTTTTTCCTTCGAATCCGGCGCCGGACCGGCCCGCGCGAGAATGCGCGAAGCCCTTGGCCGTTGACTTGGACGTTAGCGTGTGGTATTTTCCAAGATCGGGACTACCGGGAATGGCCGAAAAAGTATTGGCAGCGATGTCCGGCGGCGTGGACAGCGCCGCCGCCGCCCTTATCCTGAAGCGCGAGGGCTACGACGTCGCCGGCGTGACCATGCGCCTGTACGACGCCCGGCCGGCGTCGGCCCGGTCGTGTTGCGCGCCCGCGGCGCTCAAGGAGGCCGCGGCCCTGGCGCGGAGCATCGGCATACCCCACTACGTCCTCGACTTCCGCGAAGATTTCCGCCGGGCCGTCGTGGACGATTTCGTCGCCGAGTACGCCCGCGGCCGGACCCCCAACCCCTGCATACGCTGCAACGGCGTCGTCAAGTTCGAGCGCTTGCTGGCGCTGGCCCGGGCGACGGGGTTCGACAAGATTGCGACGGGGCACTACGTCCGCCGCGAATACGACGCCGCCCGCTCCTCCTACGTACTGCGGCGCGCCGCGGACGAAACCAAAGACCAATCCTACTTCCTGTGGGCGACGCCGCGCGCGAATTTGGGCGACATATTGTTCCCTGTCGGCGGCCTTTTAAAATCGGAGGTGCGCGAACTACTGGCGGAGGCGGCTCCCGCGGCCCGAGACAAGCCGGAGAGTCAGGATATCTGCTTTATCGAGGACGGCTCCTACGCCGACTTCGTCGCGCGCGCAACGGGCGTCGGCTCCGAAGAGGGGCCGATAATAAATGAGCGCGGCCGCGTCCTGGGCCGGCACAAGGGCATCGCGCGCTACACCGTGGGTCAGCGCCGCGGCCTCGGCGTCGCCGGCGGCGAACGCTTGTACGTCAAAAACGTCGACGCGGCGACGAACACGGTGGTGCTGGCGCGGGGGGCCGAGCTCGCGGCGTCGACCTTCACCGTGACCCGCGCAAGCTGGTTGCTCGAGCCGGCGTCGGAAAGTATCCGCGCGACCGCGGCGGTGCGCTACCGGGACCGCGGCGCGCCGGCGACGCTGCGCCGAACGGGCGAGCGAACCTGGGAAGCGGCCTTCGACGCTCCGCGGCGCGCGCTCGCCCCGGGCCAATCGGCCGTCTTCTACGACGGCGATATCCTTTTGGGGGGCGGCGTGATCGACGAGGTAGAGGCGTGAAGAAAACGGCCGCCGAAAAAAAGTACGACCGGCTCGTCGCGCGTCTGGCCGGTTTCCCGTCGCTCGCCGTGGCCTTCTCGGGGGGGACCGATTCGACCTTCTTGCTCGCCACGGCGCAAAAAGCCGTGCCCGGCCGCGTCCTGGCCGTCACGATCCGCTCGCCGGCTTTCCCGGCTCGCGAGGCCGACCACGCGGAGGCGACCGCCCGCGTACTCGGCGCCGAACACGTCTTCCTCGATTCCGAAATAGCGGGCCACGAGCCGTTCCGCAAAAACCCGCCGGACCGGTGCTATTACTGCAAGGGATTCCTATTTCGAGAGCTCAAATGTTTCGCCGCGCAAGAGAACATAGCCGAAGTCGCCGAAGGGACGACGGCCGACGAGTTGGAGGGGCACCGCCCCGGCGCCAGGGCGGCGCGGGAACTCGGAATAAGGTCCCCCCTGGCCGAGGAGAGCATAACGAAGGAGGAGGTGCATTCGTTGGCGCGAAGCTACGGCGTGCCCAACTTCGACCGGCCGCCGTCGGCATGCCTCGCGACCCGCTTCGCGACGGGCGAGGAGATAACCGTCGAGAAATTGAAGCTGGTCGAGGACGCCGAACAAGCGCTGGCGAACCTGGGGTTTCGGCAGATACGGTGCCGCTACTACGGCCCGTTCGCCCGAATCGAGTTGGATATAAAGGAGATCCCCCGCGCGGCGGTGGACGGGGTGCGAAAGAGGATAGCGGCGGAATTGCACCGGCTCGGTTTCGAGTTCGTAACGCTCGACCTCGACGGCTACCGCTCCGGGACTATGGACCGAGGCGCCTCGCCGGGCGGCGAACGCACCCGGCGCGAATGACCCGTACGGCGTTGGGATAGGGTTACTCCAAGCCGGAACGTTGATCGGCTTACCGTTCGGCACATCCATAGCGAGGTAAAAAAATGGCGACGAAAAAACGAAAGAGGACGGGCGCCCCGAAGCCGAAAAGCCACCGCGCCGATTCGAAAATATCCGCCGTCACGGCCTATACCGACCGCGCCATGGTCACCCGCCGGGCACACCTCGCCCTCGACGTCGGCGAAGGCACCATCGTCGTCGGCGGCCTGCCCCCGACCCTCGACGAATATTCGTTCCGCGTCGCCGCTCTGGGGCCGGCCAAGGTTCGCATATTGGGCGTGAAGATAGGCCGCGAGCTGAACGGCCGTCCCTCCGCGGCGCAGGCCGAGAAGTTCCGCGGAGCCCTCGAGCGCGCCGAGGACGAGCAGCGCGTCCTGGAAGACAAACGGACTATTCTAACCGAACGGTTGCAGGCGGTAAAAGCGCTCAGCGAGGCCGCGGTACCCGACCTCGCGAAATCCATAGCCCGGCGGCGCATGGACCTGCCGGAGGCCGAGGGCGTGGTCTCTTTCTTCTACGACGACCTTACGAAATCGAACGCGCAACTGGTCAAACTGGATAAAGCCCTGCGCGAAAAAGCGCGCGAGGTCGAAAAACTGCGCTTCGACTACGAGAAACATATGAGCCCGAAACCGCGGGAGGGGAAGAACGTCGCCGTCGTCTATGAGTGCGCCATGGGCGGCGAGTTCGACCTCGCGTTGAGCTACGTCATGCCCGGCGCCGCGTGGGAACCCACCTACGACCTCCACTTCGACGAGGCCGAAAACGAGACCGAGATCTTCTACCGCGCCGCGGTCTACCAGAGCACGGGCGAGGATTGGGACGGCGTGAAGCTCAAGCTGTCCACCGCCCGCCCCCAGGCCGGCGCGGCGCCCCCCGAGCTCGAGCCCAAATTCGTCGACTTCTACGAGCCGTACGCCCCGGCGCCCGCGCCCCTCCGGGCGGCGGCTCCGGCCCAGCTCGCCAAGAGCATGACGGCCGACCTGCGCGAGGAAGGCGAGGCGGAATTCAAAACCGCGTTCGAAGAACTCGACGAACACGCCTACCCGCCCGAAATTGCCGAGGCCGAAGTCGAAAACGCGGGGCCGGCCGTAACGTACGCCGTCCCGGGCCTCCCCTCCATCCCGGCCGACGGCGAACCGCACCTCGTCGGCGTGAGCAGCCACCGCTTCGGCGGCGAGCTCTCCTACGTCGTCGTACCGGAGCACGCCGAGGTCGCGTACTTCAGCGCCAAAGCCGTAAACGGGACCGAGCTGGCCTTCCTGGCCGGCGTGGCCAATATATTCCGCGGCGGCGAATACGTGGGCCGCGCCCGTCTCGAGCTCACCGTCCCGGGCGCCGAGTTCGAGTATTTCCTCGGCGCCGACGACCGCCTGGAGGTTAAGTACGACAGCCAGCGCATTACGGACGAGGCCGTGGGCCTGACCGGGGCCAACCGCAAGATAACGGTCAAGGCCGAGACCGAACTCGAGAACCGGACCGGCGCGACGGCCAAAGTCGTCCTCAAACAGCGCCTCCCCGTCCCGCTGAACAAAGACATCAAGGTGAAGGTGACCGAGGCCAAGCCCAAACCCGCGGAAAAAGGCAACGACGGCCTCTACGAGTGGCTCCTGACCCTCAAGAACGGCGAGAAGAAAACCGTGACGTTCAACTACGACGTCGAATATTCCAAAGACCGCGACCTCGAGGGAATATAAGTGCGGCCCCAACTCGTAGTCCTCGACTTCGGCAGCCAGTACACCCAGCTCATCGCGCGCAAGGTGCGCGAGCAGCACGTCTACGCCACCATCGAGCCCTACGACGTCGAGCCGGAAGCGCTGAAGGCCCGAAACGTCGGAGCCCTCATCCTCTCCGGCGGCCCGGCCTCCGTGTACGCGGAGGGCGCCCCCCGCGCCGACCCGGCTATTTTCGAGCTCGGCATCCCGGTCCTCGGCATCTGCTACGGCCTGCAGTACGTCGTAGCTACCCTCGGCGGCCGGGTGGCGCCCAGCGACAAAAGGGAATACGGCCCCGCGATTCTGGACATAAAAAAGGGGCACCGGCTCTTCGACGGTCTGCCGCACCCGTTCCCCCTCTTCGCCGCGAAAATAAACGTCTGGATGAGCCACGGCGACCGCGTCGAGGAACTCCCGCCCGGGTTCGACGTCCTGGCCACTTCCGCCAACTCGCGCTACGCCGCCATCGGCGACGAAGGGCGCCGCATCTACGGCCTGCAGTTCCACCCCGAAGTATCCCATACCGAAAAAGGCACTCTCATCCTGAAGAATTTCGTAGAGAAAATAGCTTGCCTCGGCTCGCCGTGGAGGATGGCTTCGTTTATCGAGGAGAAGGCCGCGGAGATAAAAGAACGCGTCGGCGACGCGCACGTCGTCCTCGCGCTCTCGGGCGGCGTGGACTCGAGCGTCCTGGCGGCGCTCTTGCACCGGGCCGTCGGCGACCGCGTCCACCCCATCCTGGTCGACAACGGCCTCATGCGCGAGGGCGAAGTAGAGGAGGTCGAGCGCGTCTTCGGCGGCGAGCTGGGGATGCCGCTGGCCGTCGCCCGGGCCGGCGAGCTATTTTTAAATAAACTCAAAGGCGTCGCGGACCCGGAGGAGAAGCGCCGCATCATAGGCCACACGTTCATCGAGGTCTTCGGCGCCGAGGCCGAGCGCATCGGCGGCGCGAAGTTCCTGGCCCAGGGCACGCTCTACCCGGACCGCATCGAGTCGCGCTCCGTGAAGGGGCCGTCGGACACCATCAAGACCCACCACAACGTCGGCGGCCTGCCCGACGAACTCCCCTTCGAGCTGCTCGAGCCGCTGGCGGACCTCTTCAAGGACGAGGTGCGCGCGGTGGGCCGGGAGCTGGGCCTGCCCGAGAAGGTCGTGGGGCGCCACCCGTTCCCCGGCCCGGGCCTCGCCGTGCGGTGCATAGGCGAGGTAACCCCCGAGAAGCTGGCGATGCTGCGCCGCGCGGACGCGATATTACGGGAGGAGATAACCGAGGCCGGCGTCTACGACGACATAGCGCAGGCGCTGGCGGTCCTGCTGCCGGTGAAGTCGGTGGGCGTGATGGGCGACGAGCGGACGTACGAGAACGCGTGCGCGCTGCGCTGCGTGACGACGGCGGACTTCATGACCGCGGACTGGTACCGCATGTGCCACGAGCTCATGGCCCAAATCTCGAGCCGCATCACGAACGAGGTGGCCGGCGTCAACCGCGTCGTCTACGACGTAACCTCCAAGCCGCCGGCGACGGTGGAGTGGGAATAAGTGAAGGGGAGTAACCGAGGCCGCGAGGTCTGGCTCGAGACGCTGCGGCGGCTTTCGCTCGAGCGGAAGTTGGAAATCGTTATGGAGCTGATGGAGGAGGGCTTCGAGCTGCGCGTCCTGGGCGTCCGGCTCCGATTTCCGGAAATGAGCGAGGCCGAAGCCGTCGAGCGCGCGAAAGAAGAAGCCATAGCATGCTTCAAGAAAAACTCCTTGCGGAAGTCGCCGCTATTCTGAACGACGCCGGCGTCGACTACGTCGTGACGGGTTCCGTAGTAACTAGCGTATACGGCGAACCGCGATACACCCAGGACGCGGACGTAGTCGTAGCCGCCGACCCGCGGTTGGGCGAGGTTTTGGCTCGCGCCTTCGAGCCGCCGCGCTATTACGTCGACGCGCGAGACGTGGATGAATCCTTGAGAAAGGGTTTAATCTGTAACCTTATCGATACCGACACGGCCCGGAAGGTGGATTTCCATCCTCTTAAGGCCGAGCCGTTCGAACGTTCGTTCTTCGAACGACGGAGGAAAGTCCGGTACGCCGGCGTGGAGCTGTGGTTCCCCTCGCCCGAGGACGCGATATTGTCGAAACTAATATGGGCCCGGGCGACCGGCGACGGCGAGCGGCACCGCCGCGACGCCCGCGCCGTATACGAGGTGCAGGGGGCCGCGTTGGACGAAGATTACTTGCGGGAATGGGCCGAGCGGTTGTCGGTCGCGGACCTTCTGGGCGGCCTCGCGGCCGGCGAAACCGAGTAAGAAGGCCATATCGAGATGGGTAAAAAGAAGAAGCGTTTAAACGACGTGGCGCTGGAGCGGCCCGAGGCGGTGAACGAAGAATGCCCGTAACATTCGGCACAGACGAGGAACGCAAAGCCGAACTGGAAGCGGAGCTGGCGCGGGCGCTCGCGTTGCTGTCGAAGTACGACGTCGAGCGCGTATACCTTGTCGGCTCCCTGGCGACGGGCGGCGTACGGCGCGCGAGCGACGTCGATTTAATAGTGGTTCAGGAAACGGCCGTCAAATTCGTAAACCGCTTAAACGACTTCGTGGTGGAGTTCGCGCCCCGGGTGGGCTTCGACTTGTTGGTCTATACGCCGGCGGAATTCGAGGATATGACGGCGCGGCCGGGGTTCGTAAGTTCCGCCGTCAAACGCGGGAGGTTGGTCTATGAGAAACGCCGCTGAAGATGAAGGCGCGCGGTGGTTGGCCCAGGCG
>DATKXQ010000038.1:0-10500 GCA_035528975.1 bacterium | reverse complement strand
CGACGGCGCGCTGCACAGCCTGCACGGCGCCGGCCATCGCCGCCACGGCGCCGTCGCCGTCGCCGACGTTGACGTCCACTACGGCCGCCCCGGCGGCCGCCTGGGCGACGGCGTCGTCGGCCACCAACTCGAAGACGCCGCGCGCGAGCTGCCGCGCTAAATCCGGCCGCCCGGTGGGATTGATGCGCTCCCCCACGATTACCGGCGGGCCGCCGGCGACGACGAGCCTCGTCCGGCTCGCGAGCGTCGCGCGGCGCTCCCGACCGGGGCGGGCCGGCCTCAGGTCCTCCAGCGCCGCCGCCGCGGCGCTTATGTGTTGCGGCGTCGTGCCGCAGCACCCGCCCACGACCGACGCGCCGGCGGCGACCAACTTGCGGGCCCACGAGGCGAACTGCGCCGGCGTTTGCTTAAAGACGGTCTTCCCGCCGACGATCCTCGGCAGGCCCGCGTTCGGTTCCGCGCAAATGGGCACGTCGACCTCGGCCGCCATCGCCCGGACGATGGGAACGAGCTCGCGCGCCCCCACGGAACAATTCGCGCCCACCGCGTCGGCCCCCGCGGCCACGAGCGTTACGGCCGCGACTTCGGGCGGCGTTCCCGTGACGGTGCGTCCCCCCTCCTCGAAGGTCATAAGAGCGATAACGGGGCCGTCGAAGGCCGCGCGCGCGGCCGCGACCGCGGCCTTGGCCTCGCGCAGGTCCGACATCGTCTCGACGACGACCAGGTCCACGCCCGCGCCCGCCAGCGCCCGGGCCTGATGGTAGAACTCGCCATACGCGTCGTCGAAGGGAAGAGAACCCAACGGCTCGGGATAATCGCCCAGCGGCCCGATATCCCCGGCCACCCAGGCCGACTCCCCCGCGGCCTCCCGCGCCAGGGCCACCGCGACGCGGTTTATCTCGTCGGCGCGCGACGCCAGCCGATAGGGCGCCAACCTCGTTTTCGTGGCGCCGAAAGTATTGGTGAGGATAATCCGCGCCCCCGCGGCGACGTACGCCGCGTGGGCGGCGCGGACGGCGTCGGGATGGAATACGTTAAACCCGTCGGGAGCTTCGCCGGGCGCGAGGCCCTCCGCCTGCAAGAGGGTGCCTATCGCGCCGTCGAGCAGTATTACCCGCTCCCGGGCCAGGATCTTGAACTGCTCCCGCCTGAGCCTCATTTTTTCCTCGCCGCTACGGCGGTAACGCTTTTGCGGGGGACCATCATGAAATTTTCCGTCAATGTTATTCCCAGCGCCGCGCCGCCCGCAAGCCCGAGCAGCCGCGGTTGATTGGCAAGGTCGAAGTCGCCGTAGCCCGGGCTTACGCGCCGCGTCACGGCGCCGCCCGCGCGCTCGGCCTCCGTTGCTACGGCCGCGTGGACGAGCGAGATAAGCTCTTCGGCCGCTACCGAGCCGACGGCGTCCGCGACCATCATCGCGAACACGTCGCCGCGGCCGTTATAGTCCTCTACCAAATCGTCGATTCCGGGCCCCACCGTCGCGGCCATGGCCGCCACCGCGTCGGCTCCCTCCGCCAACTTCGCCAGAAGGCCGCTCTCTAACGCGACGCCGTTTTCGAGCGTCAGTACGCCGCGCCGCGCCGACGCCACCGCCCAGAGGTTGTACGAGTGTTTCGGCGCGAGCACGTCCCGGGCCCGCTCGTACGCGGCGTCGAATTCGCGTTCCATCTCGGCCGCGGCGCCTCCCGCCGGAACGCCGAGTCTACGCCATACCAGCGACGTCTTTACGTCGAGTTCGAACGTCACTGGCCGACGCCCCCGCGTTTGCGGTAGCGCTCCTCCTCGCTGTATATGCAACCGCAGTAACCCTGCAGGTAAATGCCCATATCGCGCGCGAGGCGGTGACTCTCGGCGTCGAGGGGCCGGAAATCCCGCGCCAGGAAATCCACCCCCTCCGCGGCCGCCGCCCGGGCGCCGGCCCCGAGCACGGCGTCATGGTCCTGGTAGCGCGATATCAAAAGCGTCGTCGTGAACGCCTCGCACCCCTCGGCCGCGGCCCGCGCCGCGGCGCGCGAAAGCCGCTCCCGGTAGCATCGCGGACACCGGCCTTCGCGCGACGTCGCGACCTCTCGTAAAAAGTAATCGACGTCGTAGCGGTCGTCGACGGCCGCCGCCCAACCCTCGCGCCTTACGGCTTCGTTGAAAGCGGCCCGGCGCCGACGGTATTCCCGGTACGGTTGGACGTTCGGGTTGTACCAATAGGCCAAGAGCTCGTGCCCCTCGCCGGCGAGGGCCCGGGCCGGCGCCAGCAAACACGGGCCGCAACACGCGTGGACTAATAGCCGCATATCGAAACTTGATTATAAAACAAAGGGGGCACCCATATCAAACTTTTTCTCGGGCGGGCAAAACCGTTTGCCCGCGCGGCCCGCTCGCCGTGGTCGATTACGTACGCTCCCGGGTGGGGTTTTATCGCGGTGGGCGCCGGTTCCTGTTAATCCCCTTAAGCTTATTTTGCCTTGACTTGGGCGTTGCAAGGTGTTTGAATTAATAACGTGGGAACGAAGTTCATCGCCGCCGTCTCGACCTCGCTCGTCGCCATAGCCGGCGCACTCGCCGCGACGGGGGACGGGCCGTCCCTCGCGGACCTCGAGCTCTTGCGCGTACCCCGCGGCGAAGTACCGCCCGGCGAGGCGGATTTGGTCAACAAGCTCCAACTCGCCCGGGCGCTGATCCTGGGCGGCAAAGCCCGGGAGGCGCTCGACGCCCTCGACGACGTGATGGCCCGCGACCTGGCCGGGACCTTTACCGTCGAAGTGCTGTATTACAAAGGCTTCGCGCTGGATACGCTGGGGGAATACGACGCGGCCATAGCCAACTACGAGGAAGCCCTGAAGCTGCGGCCGGAAGACCCGTCGATCCTCCTGGCGATGGGCCAGGCCTACCTGGACGCGGGCCGCGATGACGCCGCCGCCGAAGCCTTCGCACGAGCCCTGGCCGGGGCGCCCGACGACTCGCGGGCCCTCACCGGCCTGGCCTATCTGGAGCTGAAGGGCGGCGACGCGGAGGGAGCGCGGGCCAGGCTCGAGCGGGCGCTCGCCGCCGACCCGGAGAACGCGCTCGCGATGTCGTACTTGGGCCTGCTCGAGATGGAAGCGCGGAAGTACGATTTGGCCCGCGCCCACCTCGAAAACGCGCTCGTGCTCGCGCCGGACAACCTCACCGCCAACTTTAACCTGGCCGGGATTTACCTCATGCAGGGGGAGTACGCCGGCGCCGAAAAACACTTGCGCCGGGTGCTCGAGCGCAAACCCGACGACGGCGAAGCCAGGTTCTACCTCGCCGGAGCGCTCGAGGCGCAGGGGAAATACGACGAGGCGCTCGCCGAAGCCGACAAAGTCGTCCAGTCGGGCGTCGTAATCGAAGGGCTGGTCGAGATGCTGGACCGGCTCGAGAGCCGCGACGGCGAGAAGTGAAGCCCGCCCGCCGCTCGCAGAGCATGGCCCGCGTCTCGCAGGTTTCCTATCTAAAAGAAAAGGTCCCGGTGGCACGAGCGCTTTTGCGGATATACCCTTTCGCGGCCGTCATATGGGCGCCGGCCCTAATCCTGTTCGCGAAACCGTTCGCGCCGCGGTCCGTCGTCGGCGCGGCCCTGGTGCTCGTCGGCTGGGCCCTGGCGTTGTGGGCGGCGGGTTATCCTGATACCGCAAAACCCGCGCCGGGAAACGACGCCGGCGGCACCCTCTTCGCCGGCCCGTACGGATGGATGCGAAACCCGGCGCAGCTCGGAAAGGTCTTCGTAGCGTTGGGGTTAACGCTATGGTCGGGCGCCCTCTGGCCGTGGTTGGCCGTCGCCACGGCCGTTCTACTCGTATCGTTTTTTACCGTAGTCCAGCACGCTTCGGACGAAGAAGCGGAACGCCGTCGGGGGTGGGACTATCGGGCCTATCGGGCGACGGTACCCATTTGGTTTCCCCGCTTCACGCGGCGGCCGCGGCTCGGTAAGGGGCGCTGGCGGCCGGCTTCGGCCTTGCGAGGAAGCTTGCCTCTGATAGCCGGCGCCGTACTTGTCGCGGTCGCGTCGCTCCTCGGCGGGTATATCGACGGCATCCGGCGGCTGCGTTAAGGGCGCTAGCGGGGCGAGGCGCGAGGGCCCCTCGGCCCCGGCGGAATTTGGTTTCGCGGCCCGGCGGCCCAAGGGAAAGCCGGGAGCCGAAAGTCGGTAGTAATTTTGGGGTTGACGGTATTGGCCAAATATTCTATATTTCAGTCTCGAAGAGGACCGTTCGAAATTACTGTGGAACCACAACATCCATATCGTTGGTCGGCGCGTTAGCGGGCGGCGACGCGACGCGCGCCGGGAGGTTCACATATGGCCCCCTTATTCGGACGAAAGAAACCGGAACTAACGCCGGAACTCATCGGCGAATACTTTGACAAGCGGGCGGCGGAGTTTAAAACGCTTCTCGGTAAAGCCGCCGAGTACGAGAAGAAATTGTCCGGCCGGGCGGCCAAGGTCGAACGCGACTTCAAAAAGGTCGACGAGCTCGAAAAGAAACTCGCCGCGTTCGACGCCCAGGCCGCGGACCTGGCCGGCGCCCTGAAAAAGTTCGAGGGGTTGCCGTCGCAGGTGGACGCCACGGCCGAAAAAAGCGCGGGGGCGGCCTTGAGAATCGGCGATATCGAAAGCCAGGTGAAATCCCTCGCCGAGAAACAAGCCGAGCTACTCGCCCTCGAAAAAAAGGTCCGGGCCCTGGGGGAAAGCACGAGCGGGGCCGCGGGCGACGTCTCGAGGCTCGAAGGTAAAATCGCCGACCTTCGCAAAGCCGACGCGGAAGTGGCGAAGATATCGCAACGCATCGAGGGGGCCGAAAGCAAAATAACGTCCCGCGTGAGCGAGGCCGCGGAACGCGTCTCCGGCCTGTCGTTGCAGATCGCCGAGATGGACAAAACGGTCAAAACCGTCGCCCGAGAGATCGGAGCGGCGGCGGGCGAGCTGAAGTCCACCAAGGCCGAGCTTTCCGCCGTAAAAGGGCAAACCAAGGAACTCGAGACGCTGCAGAAAGGACTGGCCGGGGCCCGCACGAAACTGGGCCACGTCGAAAAACTCGCCGACCAAATGGGCGAGCTGCGGGCCGAAGTCCGCGCCGCCGCCGCGAACACCGACAAGACCGTCAAGGCCAACGAAACGAACAAACAAGCGTTGGCCGACATCAAGGCGGCGCTCGCCGAAACGAACAAGGCCTCCGCCCACCAGGGGAAAAACGTAGACGACCTCACCGCGAAGGCCAAGGCCTCGCTGGGCGAAATGGACACCCGGATGAAAAACGCGGAAGGCGCCCTGGGACAGCTCGAAACCCGCGCCAAAGCCCTCTCCGTCATTTCTACCAAAACCGACAAATTGAACGAGCGCGCCGAGGAGAACGCGGCGAAACTTTCGGCCGTAGAGACCCGCCTCGCGGACGTGGAAAAAGCGAGAAAGGAAATCGAATCCGTCAAATCCAAGGTCGAAGCGGCCTCGGCCGCGGCGCGCGACGCCTCCGCGGAAAGCAAGGCCGTGCGGGATACGCTCGCCGGGCTCCGCGGCGACCTGGATAAGTCCCGCGACGATGCCGCCCGTGTGCGCGAATCCGTCGAAAAAACGCGCAGCGACGTCAAGGTCACCGACGATAATATGAACGACGTCTCTCGGCGCGTCGGCAACGTCGCCGGCCGCGTAACCAAAATCGACCAGAAAGTAGACGGCATCGAAAAAAGCGTCGCCGAGCTCGCCGACGCGGAGAAACGCATACACACTTTATCCCAAAAGGTCGACGCCGGCGAGGCGAAAGTGAGCGACCTGAACGCCGGGATCAAGGCGACGCAAGCCGAGCTCAAAGGCGTATCCGATCTCGCGCACGACCTCGATAAATCCTGCGCCCAGACGCATGAGGACTTCAAAATCCTGCGGCTCGAGCGCGAACGCTACGACCAGGCGGAAAAGAACGTCGACCGTTTGGACTCCCTCATCGAGCACATCAACACCAAAATCAACGTCCTGGAGGACCAGCGGGAACTCATCACCAAGGCCAACGAGGAATCGGGCAAACTCGACGTGCTCCTCTGGGAGATGGACGTCCGGATCAAGAAACTCGCCGAGGAACAGAAAATGGTTCGCGAGGGCGAGAAGCGCATCTCCGACCTCGAGGAGGTCCTCGCCGCTACCCGCGAGCGTTTCCGGGAAGCCCAGAGCATCCGGGAAAAGCTGGCCGCGATGGAGACGCGCCAGGCGGATTTCGCCCGCGAGGTGTCGACCTTCGAACGCCAGGTGAACGATTTCCGCGAAACGAGGAGCAGCCTCGAAAAAACGTTCCGCACCGCGGAGGGCCTAATCGCCGACTCGGGCCGCGCCGAAGGCAAGTTGATGGAATTACAATCCACCCTCAACACCATCGAGACCCGCGCCGAAACGCTGAAAACCCTCCGCGCAGACCTGGCCGACGTTCAATCCCAGGCGGGGACGGTGGATAAACTCCAGGAAAAAATCGCCGCGCTGGAATCGCGCCTGGCCGAGGCCGACGCGCTCTCGCGCGTGGTGGCCGACCAGATCGCGGAGAACAAAGCCCGCGAGGCGGCATTCAGCGCCCAGGCCTCGCACCTCGACGACGTCGAGGCCCAGGTCCGCAATTTGACTTCGGACATCGGACGGGTCGAGGCCGCGGCGCAAGAAATCAAAAAGATACAGGATGCCCTCAGCGACGTGAATCAGGAATCCGAAATGGCGTCGCGCGAGCTCGCCCAATACCAAACCGAGAGGACGCGGGTCCAGGAGGAATTCGCGCGCCTGAACAAGGAAGCCCGGAACGCGCTCGACGAGGTGGAGCGTCGCAACGAGGAAATTCGCCTGCGGGAGGAGCTTGTTTCCAGCGTCCACGATAAGACCGAAAAAATCGACGGCCTGCTGAAAGGCATCGACCAGCGTATGATGGCGGTGCTGCGCGAAGACGCCAAACTCGACGCTTTGGGTTCCCGCCTCGACGACCTCAACCGGGACCTTTCGCTGCTGGAGGACAAACGGCGCGCGACGCTGAAATCCGAGAAGGAAATCGACAAGCTCGTCGAAAAGATCTCTTTCCTCGAAGAGAGCACCGCCGCGGTCGACAACGCCATCTCGACGCAAAGCAAGCTCCGCCTCCAACTAACGCAAGAGGCGGGAAAAACCGCGGACCTGAGAAGCGAACTCGCGGAAACGAGCGACCGCACCGCAACGCACGCCGCGCGCGCCGCGGAAACTGAAAAGGAGGTCAACCGGGTTCTCGAAAAAATCCTCGAAGCTTCCCAGGAAGCCGGCCGCAAAGCATCGCTCATCGAACGGCGCAGCCAGGACATCATCGCCGTGGACGAGCGCATCAACGCCCTTTCCATGCTGGCCGAAGACCTCGAAGACCGCCTCCGGGGCCTGAGTCAACGCCGCGACGAAGTGGCAACCATCGAGCGCGAAATCCGCGACCTGAAGGCCTACTACGAACTGGTCAACAAAGGGATGGGCGAGCTCAAGGGCGAAGCGAAAGCCATAGACGAAATTAAGTCCCGCCTAAACGAGCTGGCCGAAACCCGCAAGGACATCTCCGTTGCGGCCCGCGAAATCGGCGCCAAGCGCGGAGAGCTGAAAGGCGTCGAGGACAAGCTCGAGCGCGTAAACCGCACCGCCGCGGGACTCGAGGAGAAACTCGCGCAACTTCGCAGCCAAGAGACACGGGTCGACTCCATCGCCGAAAAACTTGCCCAGACGAGCTTCCTGGCCAAAGACGTCGAGACGAAAATGGCAAACCTCAAATCCACCAACGAACGCCTCGACGACCTGCAGAGGAAGATCGCCCGGTCGGACATCATCTTGAACGAGGCTTTGAAACGCGCCAGCGAGGGCAAACCGCCCGCGTAGCCACCCCCCCCAACGGCGGGAGCACCCATTACGATGGCCTATAAAATCGCGGTTGCCAGCCAAAAAGGCGGCGTGGGGAAAACGACCACCGCCGTAAACCTGAGCGCCTCCCTCGCGGTCGGCGATAAAAAGACGCTGCTGGTCGACCTGGACCCGCAGGGTTGCGCGAGCGTAGCGCTGGGCTTCAATCAGGAACTGCTCTACCGGGGCGTGTACGAGATATTTACGCGGAACTTCCCCGCCGCCGGCAGCGTACACGCCACCGAAATACCCGACCTCTACGTAATCCCGAGCAACATCTGGTCCAACAACGCGGAAGAGGAAACGATGCGCGCCTCCCTCAACCGCACCGCGCTCGCGCGGTCGATAGAGGACCTCGAGGACGACTACGACTTCGTGATAATGGACTCCCCGCCCAGCATGAGCCACCTCATGGTCAGCGCCCTCGCGGCGGCCGATTCGGTCCTGATACCGGTCCAGGCGGAGTTCTACTCGTATAACGCCTTCGAGCAATTCATCCGCCTCGTGAGGACCATTCGCTTGAGCGTCAACCCCGATCTCGAGATCGAGGGGTTCCTGTTAACGATGTTCGACGAACGCACCAACCTCGCGCACGAAGTCGAAGACTCGCTGCGGCGGCGCTTCGGAAAGGCCGTGTTCAAAACCGTCATCCCCCGAAGCGTGGCGCTCGCCGAAGCCCCCGCGCGCGGGAAGCCGGGTATCGTCGTCGACGGGAAATCGCCCGGCGCGCAGGCCTACCTGCAACTCGCCGGCGAGATCGTCCGGCGGCGAAAAAAGCGAGAAATAACCGCCGTATAAAAAAACCGCGGCTTTCGGCCGCGGCTTTTTTCGCGCTCCTCTCAACGTCGAAACAGGCGCTCCAGCTCCCGCGCCGCGAGGTTCACCATCGTGGGTCGGCCGTGGGGGCAAACGTCGGGCGTGGCCGAGACGAACAAGTCCCGTATCAGCGCCGCCATTTCGTCGGCCTCGAGGCGCGCGCCGGCCTTCACCGCCCCCTGGCAAGCTACGCTCTTCAGCACCGCTTCCCGCCGGACCTCGGCGGCCGGCCTGCCCTCCCCCGCGAAGTCCGCCACGACCCGGGCCAGGAAATCCTCCAAATCGCCCACCCGCAAATCGTTGGGGTGGCTCCGCAAGACGAAAGTGTCGCCGCCGAAATCCTGAACGTCGAAGCCGAGTTCGTTCAACGCCGGAAGACACGCCCGCAAGTCCGCCGCCGCCGCGGGGCCGAGGGTAACCGTAATCGGCATGAGGAGTTCCTGTCGGCCGACGCCGCCCCGCGCGCTCAGCAGACGGTCGTAAATGACCCGCTCGTGGGCCGTGTGCTGGTCCACGACCACCAGGTCGCGACCCCGCCGCGCTATTATATACGTATTATTCAGCTGCCCCAGCACGTCCACGGCCTCGTCGCGGACGTAGCCGCCCGCGGCCTCGGCTCGCGCGGCCGGCCGGCCTACCGTGACTTCCGGCCTCGCCCCCGGGGCCCGCGCGCCGCCGGGCCCGGGCCACAGCCCCCGGCGCTCCAGATAACCCTCGACCGCCTCCCGTACTTCGGCCGTTACCGTCGGCGCCGCCGCGGGGGCCGTCCGCGAAGGCGCGCCGAAAGACGCCGCCTTGACGGCGACGCCGGCTCGCGCCAGGCCCTCGCGGAGCGCCCGACTGACGAAATCGAATACGGCCGCCTCGGCCGCGAAGCGGACTTCCTCCTTGCGCGGATGGACGTTTGCGTCGACGTCCTTCTCCGGCAGCGTAAGATACAACACCACGAGCGGATAGCGCCCCCGCTCCAGTCGCCCCTCGTAGGCCGACATGACGCCCTTGAATACCGGTTTGCCCCGGGCCGGCCGGCCGTTGACGACGGTATATACGTTCCCCGTCGTCCCGTACGTCACCGACGCCGGCGAGACGTGCGCCTCCAGCGAGTACGCCTCGTTTTCCGCCGTTACCGGGACCAGCCGGTCCAATAGCTCCCACCCTAATATATCGCCGATTCGCTGGCGGGCGTCGGCGCCGCCCGAAGCCGTATACTGCAGCCGCCGGTCCTTGGTGAGCGAGAACGTGGGCGCCAGCTGCGCCAGAGCCAACCGCTTAAACACCTCGGCCGCGCGACGCCACTCCGTCGCGGGCTGCCCCGCGAATTTGCGTCGGGCCGGCACGTTGTAGAAAAGGTCGCCCACGACCACCGTCGTGCCCAACGCCGCCCCCTCCGGCACGACGGTCACGTCGCCGGCCGCGACGACCGCCTTCAAACCGGTGGCGTCGCCCTCGCTCCGCGTATAAACCGTAACCCGCGAAACGGCGGCGATGGCCGGCAGCGCCTCGCCGCGGAAACCCAGCGTCTTCACGGCGTCGAGGTCCTCGGGCCGGCCCACCTTGCTCGTCGCGTAGCGCTCGAACGCCAGTACGACGTCGTCGGCATCCATCCCGCAGCCGTCGTCCGTTACCCGGATCTCCTTGAAGCCGCCGCCGCCAATCGAAACGTCGAGCCGGCGCGCGCCGGCGTCGAGGCCGTTCTCGAGCAGCTCCTTGACCACCGACCACGGCCCCTCCACGACCTCGCCCGCGGCGATAAGGCCGACCATACCCTCGTCGAGTTTTCGGATTCTACCCATCGTTGCCGC
>DATKXQ010000037.1:0-4003 GCA_035528975.1 bacterium | reverse complement strand
GCGGAAGCGCAGGCCGAACTTGTACGCGGCTAGGCGCCAGCCGGGAAAGAGCTCCCGGACTTCCGCCAGCTCGAGCCCCCGGGGCAGGCCCCCTTTCGCCTTTTCGATAAAGTCGTACCAGACGAAGATGCCGCCGTCGGCCAGGACGCGCTCGACTTCCGCGGCCGCGCGCTCCCGCGCCTCCCCGGGCTCAAGCGACGAGAACAGCAGCGACTGGACGACGACGTCGAAGGCGCCGGCGCGGAACGGCAGCGCCGCGGCGTCGCCGCAGACGAAGCGCACCGCGGCCGGCGTCCTGGCGCGGCCGTCGCGCAGCGCGCCTACGTCGCGGTCGAGGCCGAAGCACCGCCCGGGCGACGCGCCCAACTCGAGGAGCTGCCGGAGTAAATTGCCGCGCTCGCAGCCGTCCTCGAGCAGCCGCTTGCCCTCCAGCGCCACGCCCTCGCGCCGCAGCGCCCGCGTCAGCGCCCGCTCGAGCTGGTGCCGGTAGAAGAGCGCCAGCGGCTTGAAGAGGGTCCAGTAGCCGCGCGCGTCGATATATTCCTTCTCGGCCTTAGACAACATACGTCAGCGCCGGCGAAGCGCCCCGTCCCGCGCCCGCCACCCTATACCTATAACCTCAGAGCGGGACGGCGTCAACCTAAATGATGCCCGGGCCGAGACGGGGCATGCCGGCCGCGTCGGCCTTGACCGCGGGCCGGGGCCGTGTTAGTATTTCTAAATGTTGCACCGCCTTCCCGAACCCCTCTCCCTCCCAAGCGGCCTGGCCGCCCTCGCCCTGGAAAACCTCGCGGCCGTCGCCGAGCGCGTCGGCCTCCAGGAAGAGCTGACCTCCAAGGCGCGCCTCCTCGCGAGCATCCCCGAGCGCCTCGCCGACCGCAACGTCGTCCGGCGCTTCGTGCGCGAGCTCGAGCCTGCGGCCGCGAAGACGCTCGCCGTCGCGGCCGCGTGCGAAAAGCTCTCCCCCGTGCTGGGCGCGTCGGTCCTCGCGCGTTTCGGCGCCGCGTCCCCGCCCGGGGACCTGGTCACGCGCGCCCTTCTCTTGCCGGACCCGTCGACCGGCCTGCACCGGCCGCCGCTCGAGCTGCTACCCTACGTCCACGCCGAGTTCGCCAGGGCTTTCGGCGGCGCCGAAGCCGAAGCGCCCGCTTCGCCCGCGACCCTCGAGCCGGCCTCGGCCTTCCGCGACGCCGTCACCATCTGGTGTTACGTAATCAAGAATCCGATAATATTGACGCAGAGCGGCGCCACGCCCAAACGCGCGCTCGCCAAGCTGGTTCCGCTGCTCGAGGTCGCCGAAGAGGACGACCCCGTGAAAACCGTCGTCGAGAGCTTCGGTTTCAGTCGGTTGGAGCTCTTGGCCGAAGACGTAGAGCGGCGCGGCGCGCTAACGCGAAACAACGGCGAGCTGTACGCCGCCGAGTGGCTGGGGGCCGGCGTCGGCGACGTCGCGCGCAGCTACAACGTCGAACTCGTGCGCGCCGTCATGGAAGAGGACGAGACCGGCGGCGCGCTGCTCGCCGCGTACGCGTGCTCGCTGTCGCCGGCGAGGCGGTGGCGGCCGCTCGCCGAAATAGGCGACGCCGTAAAGAAAGTCGCGACGGAATCCGACGGGACCTCCGTCCGGAAGGCCGCGCTCTCGCTGTTCGCGACGGGCGCGTTGTCGGCCGGCGTGGACGCCGGGGGCGCGCTGCTCGTGGCGCCCGTGGCAAACTTCGAAAAAGCGTACCGGCTCGAGCCCCCCGCCGCGGCGCCGGAACTATTGCTCGGCGGGAACTTCGAGCTCAAAGCGAACTACGACGCGCCCGTCGAAACGAGGTTGAAGATAGAGGCCTTCGCGGACCAAACGGGCGGCGGCCGCTTCCTCTCGTACCGCATCTCCAAGGAGAGCTTTTACCGCGCCCTCGACGCCGGCATTACGGCCGACGACGTCCTCTCCTTTTTAAAAGAGCACGTGTCCCGGCCCGTGCCCCAGAACGTCGAATTCTCGCTCCGGGATTGGGCCGGCCAATACGGCGCCATTCGGTTCTACGACGGCCTCGTCGTCGCCGCGCAGGAACGCGATAAAGCCGACGAAATCGCCCGGCTGCCGGCGGTGGCGCCCCACGTCCGCGGCCGCCGGGAACTGCACGCCGTCGAGATAGCGCGCAAAGATTACCGCGCCGTGCGCGAAGCCCTCACCGCGGCCGGGTACCTTCCCCAGTCGCTGGCGGCCGAGCCGGAGTACACGGTATCGCCGCGCACGCTGTTCGACGCGGGTGCGGCCCCGGCGCCCGCCCGCGCCGGCCGCGAGAACGCCCGCGCCGCCGTCATCGAATTCGCCGTAGACAACGATCGACCTCTTAAACTCTGGCTCGAGGGCGAGGAAGCGCCCGTGGACGTGAAACCGGTAAAAATTGTCGTGAGCGGGGGCGAGGCGTACCTCCACGTCGCCGGCGACGCGGCGCGGACGCGCATTCCCCTCGCGGCGATAGAGCGGCTCGAGTACGCGTAATGGCCGACGACGAGAACAGCGCATCCTCGCTTAGCTGGCGTTCGTGGCCGCTGCTCGCGTACCCGGGGCGAACGGCCCTGGCGCTCGGGTTTACCGCGGCGGCCGGGGTCGCGGTATACTACCTGTGGCAAAGCCCGGGGCTCGCCGTCGTCGGCGTGCTCGCTCTCCTGGCGTCGCTGCACGGCCACCTCTTGCCGCGGCGCTATAGCCTGGACGACGACGGCATCTCGATATCGATCTTGGGAATAAACACGCGCAGACGCTGGGACCACTTCCACTCCTACTACGCGGACCGCCTCGGCGTAATGCTCTCGACCTTCAGCTACGCGTCGCGGCTCGACCCTTTTCGGGGCGCGAACCTTCGCTTCGCCGGCGGCAGCCGGGACGACATCATCGCGTTCGTCTCGGCGCGGCTGCCGCAAGCGGAAAAGAAGGCCGGCCGCCGCAGGGCCGAACGATAACGGAGGAAGCGTTGGCAACCGAATCCAAAGGACGCGCCTTCTTAACGTACGCCGCGAGCTTTCTCTTCCCCTTCTTCGGCATCGCCTACGGCCTGCTGGAGACGTGCAAGGTCGAGCCGGAGAAAAAACGCCGCGGCAAAATCTGCGTCGCGCTCGGCATAACGGGGATAGTCCTGGCGTGCGTCGGCGCGGTGGCCTGGTTGGCGCTGGGCCTCAAGGCCGGCTTCGGCTTCCTTTTGCCGGAATAACGCGAGCGGAGGATACGAGCGATGGCGGAAGAGCTTAACCCGACGGAAGGCGCGGCGCCGGCGGAGGTGCCGCCCGAGCCGCGGTGGCTGTTCTACGGTATATCCTTCATGGTGCCGGTGGCGGGCATCGTGCTGGGCGCGCTGTATCTGAGCAAGGAGGACGCGGCCAACAAGGAGTTCGGGAAGTACTGCCTCACAGCCGCGCTCGTCAACTTCGCCATCGGCTTTTCGATGGTATGTTGCGTCGTCGCGTTCTACATCTCGTTCTTCATCGGCTACATCGTGTTCATCCTCGGCCTGCTCGGCGTCGCCGCCGGCGGCGGCCTGGCCAGCGTCTCCCTCCAGCCGCCCGTCCCTTTTTAATCCCACCGTCGAGCCAACGCAAAAAGCGGCCCCGCGGGCCGCTTCTATTTTAAGTAGCGCCGGTTCACAGCTTCGGGTCGACGCGCCAGATGTCGAAACACTCGCCGGTGTAATCGAAAACCGGGAAATAGACCATACCGTCCGGGCCGAACTTGCCCGTATAATCCCACCGGTCCCACTGGGGCGTACAGGTTACCTGTTTAAAACGCCGCGTTTTTAAATCCAAAGCCCATAACTCCCAATATCCGGCGCCGGCCGGGTCCGAAACGACGGTCAACAATATATACCTACCGTCCGCGGACCAATCGCACAAAGACATGCACACGACGCCCTGGAAATTGTCGTCCGTCCAGACGATTTCCACTTTAGAAGTTTTTAGGTTCTTAATAACTACGGGGCACCTGGAGCCGCGCTTGATTTTGCCCCACTCCGGCAAC
>DATKXQ010000036.1:0-3545 GCA_035528975.1 bacterium | reverse complement strand
CGTTAAGCCGATTGCTGACGGACGGGGAATTCTGGCGCCGGCTGTCGGAGGGGGGGCGGCGCTTTGCGGAGCGAGAGCTCGACCCCGCCGTCCGGAACGCCCATATCGCGGAGATCTATGCCGAACTCGCCCGCACGTAGGGTAGCGGCCCTGGCCTCGACTTTGGCCGTGGGCGGCGCGGAACGCCAGCTCGCGGCGTTGGCGCGGGGCCTCCGCGGCCGGCGCTACGACTTCGCGTTCTTCACGCTGCGGGGCCGGGGCGCCGTCGGCGCCGAGCTCGCAGGCGACGGCTTTCCGGTGGAGGAGAACATTCTATCGCGGCCGGCGCGGTGGCTCGGCGTCGTCTCCGAGCTGGGCGGCTACGATTTGCTGCTCGCGCTGGACCATAACAACGTACTGCGCCTGCTGCCGGCCTTCGCGCGCCGGCTGCCGCCGTACGTCGTACTCTATCACCTCCAGGACGCGCCGCCGCGCCGCTGGCGCCCCGCGCTGGCGCGGGCGTACGCCGTCGCGGCCGTTGCGGAATCGCAACTCCCCCTTCTGGCGGGGGTGCCGACGAAACGCACCGTCGTAATCCCCAACGGCGTTCCGCTCCCGGCCGCGGCGGGGCCCGAAGCGCGGCCGGCCGCGCGCCGACGCCTCGGCCTCCCGGCGGACGCCGCCGTCGCCGCCGCGGTAGCGCGGCTCTCGCCGGAGAAGGGCGTCGACGTGCTCCTGGAGGCGATGACTCTTATCGACGCGGGAAGGCGGCCTTATCTGGTGGTCGCGGGCGACGGGCCGGAGCGGCCGCGGCTGGAGGACTTCGCCCGGGCCCGCCTCGGCGGCGGCTGCGCCTTCGTCGGCGAGCTGGCGGACGTATCGCCCGTTTACCGCGGCGCGGACCTTTTCGTCCTCCCCTCCCGCCGGGAGTCGACGCCGCTGGCGCTGCTCGAGGCCATGTCGTACGGCCTGGCGACGGTCGCCGCGGCCGTGGGGGACGTCCCGACGATACTCTCGGAAGGCGCGGGCGTTACCTTCCCGGCCGGTTCCGCCCGGGAGTTGGCGCGCGCGGTGGAGACGCTGGCCGCGGAGCCGGCGCGGCGGTTGGAGATGGGAGCGCGGGCGCGGGCCGCGGTGGCGCGGCGCTACGGCGTCGGCCGCATGCTGGACGGATTCGACGAGCTGCTCGAGCGCGCTCTGGGCGCAAACCGGCGAGATGAATACGATGGCTCGTAAAAGCCCCCTCGACGCGGTGGTCGCGCTGTGCTACCGGTGCAATTTAAGGTGTCTGACCTGCGACCTCGCGGACCGCGGCGACGAGCGCCTGAGCCCCGCGACGCTGCGAAAGCTCCCCCGCTCGTTGAAATACGTCAACGTCACCGGCGGCGAGCCGCTGCTCCTCGACGACGTCGTGCCGTGCGTGCGGGCGGTTCACGACGCCACCGGCGCCCAGATAACGATTTCCACCAACGGAACGCTGGCGGAGCGGACGGCGGAGGTCGTGCGCGAGTTGCGAGGCGACGTCGCCGGGCTGCGCGTCGCCGTCTCGCTGGACGGCCTGGAGGCCACGCACGACCACATACGCCGGGCGCCGGGGGCGTTCCGCAAGGCCATCGCCACCATCGAGAAGCTGTCGCCGCTTTTGGGGCGCAACCTGCACGTCGCGTTCACGATATCGGCCGCCAACGCCGCGGAGTTCGCCGGCGTCGCCCGCCTGGCCGACGGATACGGCCTCCCCCTGAGCCTCGCCCTCACGCACACCTCGGAACACTACTTCCGGCCGCGCGAGGGCGCCGTCCCGGAAGAGCGGGCGGCCCTCGGGGCCGTCGCGGAAGCGACGCGCTACTACCTCCGCCGCCTGTCCCCGCGCGCCGCGGCGCGGGCGTACTTCGCCGCGGGCCTGGCGACGGTGGTGACGACCGGCCGCCGGCCCCTACCCTGTCGTGCCGGCGACCGCTTCTTCTACCTCGACCCCGCCGCGGACGTCTACCTGTGCAACATGCGAGGCGACAAACTCGGCAACTTGGCCCTCCAAACCTTCGACGACGTCTGGGCCGGCGACGCCCGGCGTCGGCTGTTGCCCTCGACGGGCGAAGCCTGCCCGGTACAGTGTTGGATGGTGTGCACGGCGCGGACGTCTATTAAGAACCACCCCGTCTCGCCGGCGTGGTGGGCGGCGCGAGCGTACGCGCGCCGAGCGCTGGGCCTTCCGGCGCCCGCGGCGTAAACCCGGGCGGGCACCGCCCGCTCGGTCTCGACGTAAAAATCAAAAATCGCTTGCCCTTCGGATAAACCCATTCTATAATCCAAAATGGCGGAATTGAACGCGCGCCAACCGCCCGCGCGCCGCGCATCGAACTGCTATGGCCGAGAAAAAGAAAACGCGCAAAGGTAATTATTACCACTCCGTACTGTTGGCGGCGGAGAGGTGCATCGCCTGCACCCACTGCGTGCGCGAGTGCCCGACGGAGGCCATAAGGGTCCGCGCGGGGAAAGCGGAGATAAACCCGGTACGCTGCATCGACTGCGGCGCCTGCATTCGCGTCTGCCCCACCGACGCGAAATACGCGCAAACCGACCCGCTCGAGGCGATAAACGAATTCAAATACAACATCGCCGTCCCGGCCTCCGCGTTCGCCGGCCAATTTAAGACCTCCATCCCGCTCGACAAAGTCCTCTCCGGCCTCCTGCACCTGGGGTTCGACGAAGTCTACGAGGCCGCGCTGGGCGGCGAGATAATCACGATCGCCACGCGCAAATACCTGGAAGAAGGCAACCACGTAAAGCCGGTGATATCTTCGCTATGCCCGGCGGTCGTCCGTCTCATCCAGGTGCGCTTCCCGTCGCTGATCTCCCACGTGATCCCGCTGGAGGCGCCGATGGACGCCGCGGCCCGGGTCGTTAAAAAAAGCCGCAGCCGCCACCTGGACATACCACCGGAAGAAATAGGCGTCTTCTTCATAACCCCCTGTTCGGCCAAAGCCACCGCGATAAAACAACCGGAAGCCGCGCGGGTCGGGCACATCAACGGCGCCATCGCCATCTCCGACGTCTACAATCGCATAATGAGCAACCTCGAGAAGGTAGCGGTCGTGCCGGGCATCGCGCGCGCGTCCGGCCTCGCGCTGGGGTGGGGCGCCGCGGGCGGCGAAAACACGCTCATCGGAAAAGGCCGCCGCCTGGCGGTGGACGGCATCGCCAACGTCGTCCGGGTGCTGGAGCTCATCGAGAGCGACGAGTACCACCACGGCTACGATTACCTCGAGCTGCGCGCGTGCACGGGCGGCTGCGTCGGCGGCCCGCTCACGGTCGAAGACCCCTTCGTCGCGAAAAACCGCATCGACGAACTGCGCGCCACGCGCAGCACCAAGTTCGGCATCGAGGATAATAAGCCCCCGGACCTCACGTACGAGGAAATAAACGCCCTGGTAGATAAAGGCGAGTTCGACCTCAAGCGGCCGCTACAGCCCCGGCCCACGCTCCAGCTGGGCACCGACATCACGGAGACGATATCGTTGATGAAACGGCTGGAGGCCGTCGTCGAGTCGCTGCCGGCCATCGATTGC
>DATKXQ010000035.1:0-3488 GCA_035528975.1 bacterium | reverse complement strand
CCGGCCGGGATTATTTCCTGAAAGCCCTCGGTTCCCTGCGAGAGCGGCACGACGTCCCGCCTCTTCTGAAGGCGAAGGCGACCCTCTACCTGTTCGACCGCGCCCACCGCCGCGGCGATTTCGAAAAGGCCGAGGCGTTATTATCTTCCCTGAACTTCGTCCGGGACTGGAGCGAACTCGGCCCGTTCGACAACGAAGGCAAGGAAGGTTTCGACGCCGCATATCCGCCCGAAGAGTCATTCTCTCCGTCCGCCGTCTACGACGGTAAAGCCCGCCCCGTGAGTTGGCGCGTTCTTCCCGCCGCCCTACCCACCGGGTTCGTCGATTTGACGACGGTGCTGACGCCCGCCGACAAAGGCGTCGCGTACCTGGCAGTCGCCGTGAACTCCCCCTCGAGCCGAGGGGCGCTTTTGGCGATGGGGGCCGCGGGCGCCGTCAAGGTGTGGCTGAACGGCGTCCCGGTCTTCGAACGCGACGCATACCACGAGGGCTATTTCGACCAATACCTCGCCCCCGCACCCCTCAAGGCCGGCGCCAATTTCCTGCTCGTAAAAGTCTGCGGCGACGCCGACCGGTGGGGCTTCGGCGCCCGCTTCGTAGACGAAGGCCGCGAACCGCTCACGGACCTGACGTTCGACGCAAGCCCGGCCGCTTTGGCCCCGGCCTCCAAAATCGCCGGCGACCGCCCCCGAGTCCAAACCGACAATCTGCGTTTCTTCGACACCCGCCTTCTGGGAGAGAACCCCGATGCGTTCGACTTCTACTACGCGGCCCTGGACCATTTCGCGCGCGCCGACACGGACGAGAGCGAGGACGTGCCTACCAAATTAATGTTAGGCGCGCAATCCATGATGCCGACCGGCGCGGAGTTCCATTACTTCATCGCCATTATGGAGAAGGAGGAATCGAGGGCGCGCAACAACCTGACGCGCGCGCTCGAGCTCGGCCCCGGCCATTTACAGGCGCGCCTCGAGCTGGCGAAATATTTTCATAACTTGGGAAGGCCCCAAACGGCGCTCGACCTAATCGGCGACGTGCTCGCCGAAAACCCGGACTACGCCGAAGCCGGTCAATACCTCGCCAAGGTGAATTGGGAGCTGGGTTACGCGTACGACGCCGAAACCGCGGCGTCGACGTTAAGCCGCCGCCTGCCGGCCTATCCCTACAGTAAAATGGTGGAAGCCCTGTACGAGACGAACTACGGCGACATGGCTCGGGCGGCGGAACTCTGGCGTTCGATTTACGAGCTGGACGTTTACTCGACGAAGGCCCGCAACGAGCTGTTCTCGCTGCTGCTAAACCGCGGCGACGTCGAGGGCGCGCTCGCGGTGATGCGAAGGGCCCTGGAGGCAGATCCGTACGACCTCGACGCCCGCAAGGAATTGGCGAAAGCGCTCGACCACCACGGCCGCCACGAGGAATCCCTCGCGGAAATCGAAGCGGCTCTCGCGTTCCGGCCCGAAGACCACGAGCTGTGGCGCCTCGAGGGGACGGCCCTCGAGAAAATGGGCCTCACCGCTCGGGCCCGCGGGGCCTACGGCAAAGCCATCAAGTTTAAGGGCAACTACCCGGCCGTGGAGAACTACCTCAATTACCTGGAGCCGGCGACCACCGAGCCGCGGGTGCCGCGGCTCGACGCGTACGAGTTGCTGGCCGCCTATCCCGGCGACGACGAGTTCCCCCGCGATTCCGCCGTGTGGTTGCTCAACGACCGTCAGGTGGAAGCCTTCGAAAACGGCACGAGCGCCAAAACGATACACCACGTAATCAGGATCCTGACCCCCGAGGGCGCCGAGAAGTTCCGGTACATATATATCAGTTATTCCCCCGGCCTCGAAAGCGTGGAAATAAAACGCGCCGCCGTCCTCAAGGCCGACGGAACGGAAATCACCGCGACGCAAATCAAAGAGTACAACGTCTTCGACGTCTGGAGCCGCTTGTACTACAGTTACGTGAACAAGGTCGTAACGATGCCGAACGTCTCCCCGGGCGACACCATCGACGTCGAGTACAAGATAAGCCAAACGGGAGAAAACCTCTTCGCGGACTACTTCGGCGATTACTATTACTTCGGCGACAAGAACTCCACGATGCTCGCCCGCTACGCGCTTACGGTTCCGGCCCAAAAGGATTACCATTTCAAAAGGCTGCGCGGCGCCCCGCCGCCCGAGGTCACTCGTCGCGGCGAAACAATAACTTATTCCTATCGCATGGAAGAACTCCCGGCGATCGAGGAAGAAGCGTACATGCCCGCGCTCGCCGAAATCCTGCCGGTGGTTCAGGTTTCGACTTTCTCCACCTGGAACGAGGTGGGGCGCTGGTACAACGGCTTGATAAAGGACGTCTTCCGTTCCTCCCCCGAGACCGAGGTCCTCGCGGCGGAGCTGCAGGCCGACGCGCCCGACGACCTGACCGAGCTCCATCGCGTATACAACTTCGCCGTGAGCCGCATCCGGTACGTGGGGCTGGAGTTCGGCATCGGCGGTTATCGCCCCCACACTCCCAAGCAGTGCCTCGAGGCCCACTACGGCGACTGTAAAGATAAAGCGACCCTCATGAATACCCTCTACCGCCTCATGGGGTTCGAGGCTTACCCGGTGTTGCTCCGAACCGCGGACCTCGGCGAGCTGGACTACGAGTTGCCCATCCTCGGCCTTTTCAATCATATGATCTCCTACGTCGTATTGCCCGACGGCCGCTCTTTCTTCCTGGACGGGACGGCGGAATATCACTCCTTCCGCGAGCTGCCGACGGGCGACCAGGATATCGACGCGCTCGTCATATTCGACGCCCGGGCCGAATTCAAGCGCACGCCGCTGTTATCCGCGGAGGACAACCACCTTCGGACGCGGACGACGTTCGTCCTCCAGGCCAACAGCGACGCGCAAGCCCGCCGCACCGTCGAATACGGAGCCGCCGACGCGCCGTTCCAAAGAGAGAGGTTTCAAACCGAAGCCAAGCGCAAAGCCATCATCGAGGAGTACTGGAACGGCCTGTACCCGGGCACCAGTATCTTCAACGAGAAGTTCTCCGATATGTCCGACTACTCGCAACCGGTGCGGACCGAATACGACGCGGCGATACCGAGGATGTTCGACCCGACCGCCGGCCGCGTTCACCTCGACGCCGTCGTGCATAAAGCAAGTCTGTTGAATCGGTACGGGAAAAAGGGGTCGCGGCGCTGGCCCCTTATCATAAGGCAGAACACCAAAACGACCGCGGAGTTGACGTACATCCTGCCCGGCGGTTACGCCCTCGCCGCCGTACCGCTGGCCAAGGAATTCACGTCTCCTT
The DNA here is from genome assembly GCA_035528975.1 of bacterium. GTDB lineage: Bacteria > RBG-13-66-14 > B26-G2 > WVWN01 > WVWN01 > WVWN01. The sequence goes on along the minus strand of DATKXQ010000035.1, from coordinate 194 downwards.
TCGGGACGGTGAAAATCGACGTCCGTACGGGCGAAGGCCGCGTCACCGTCAAACAGGAGTTGGAGATCTTCGCCCAACGGATCGAACCGAAAGACTATAAAGCGTTCCGCGAATATTGCCTCAACGTAGACGACTGGGAGAACGAACCGATAATACTCCAGAAATTGCCGTAGGCGCTCGCGCACGGTTAAAGA
>DATKXQ010000034.1:0-8374 GCA_035528975.1 bacterium | reverse complement strand
CGTAGGTCAGAGTGAAGTACATGCCCTGCGGCGTGTTGTTGCCCATCACCGGGTACAGGAACTTCAGGCCGATGGCGTTGCGCTCGTCGAGCTGGTACTTCGGATACAGGCCCAGGTAGAGGGACGAATGGTTAACGCCCTCGGTTTTGGCTGTAGTCGGCCAGTCGGCCGGGTACGCGTTATCGTCCTTCATCGACATCTCGTAGCCGATGGGTACGTAGATCTGGAACGCCTGGTCGCTGCCGGTACCGATGCCAGGTTCGGCATGCAGGTAAAACATCACACCCGGCGTTACTTCTACGTCCCCCTTAAAGGGCGCTTGCTGGGCCGGGTCTTGATAGGTCATCGGGACGGTCCGTTTCATCCTGTAACGTACGCCCGCCTGCCCGCTCATCTTGAACATCGTCGATTCGCCGTACTTGCCGGCGACGAGGGCCACGTCGATATCCATTTGGTCGTCGCCCAGATTGGGTTTTTCCGATTCGTAGTCGACCGTGCCGACCGGGACTTTAACGGCGAGCCGCGGCCCGAGGTAGAGGTCCGTGGCGCTTTCCCATAGGCCGCGCGCTTTGACCCAGATGTCGCCCAGGCCCATATTGTTAACCGTCTTTTTCGTTTCGATTCGGGTTTGAGGGTCTACCTCGATTAAGGTCTTGCTCGGCCGGAGGATCTGCAGCGTGATGTCGGCCATATAGTGCTCGTTGAAGGTGTAGCCGATGTCTAGCGGGACGAGGAGAGCGTTCGGTTCGGCGTTTTTGGGGTCGCTGTTGCCGTCGTCGTCAAACTCTTTAGTAGCGCTCCAATATCCGGCGCCGGCGTTGATGTGCAGCGCTCCGGGTACTATCGGCATGCCGCCCGGGTCGACGGAGATAAGGCCGTCGTACGGTGCGTGTCCCGGCATGGTGTGGCCGAAGGCCGCGCCCACCGCGATTACCGGTAGGGCCATGACTAAAAACAAGCGCGATAATTTCATGTTTTCCTCCTTACTCGTTTGAGGTTAGCTTTCCCTCTGATATATTATGAAATCGGTTCCATAAAAGCAAGTATTTTTTACTTGTGACCCGCCGTCGGTACGGCCCGTGAAAAATCTTGACACCGACAGTATACGGTATTACAATCTTATCCACGGTTAAGTGCTTATCGCGCTTGTCGGTATCGGCAAGCGGTGATGGTCGGTAGGTGAAACGAACCGAAGGCCGGCGGGCTGTTTAACCGGGCGCGTACACGGCGTGGGGATTTCCGGCACCAGGCGCGGCCGGTTTCGTTTAAATGAGTGCGTGACCGGCAAGGACGACCGTCCGACGACGGGTTTTTTTCGCGGGCGAAGCAGGCGTATGAAAGCTACAACGAACGCGATTTCGGTTTTTCTCGTAGCCGCGGTTTGTGCGGGTTGCGGCCGCGGTCAACGCGATGTCGACTGCTTCGACGTTGCGGTGGTAATGGATGCCGGCGGTTTGGGGGATAAGGGGAAGAACGACATGGTATGGCGCGGCTGTCAGCGTTTCGCCGAGGAGAGCAGCGAATCGGCGAAGATATCCAGTTGCGAGCCGTCGACGGAGGCCGAAGGCCGGGCGTACCTAAAAGAAGCCAGCGAGGGCGGTGCGGACGTCGTCGTGGTGGCGTCGGCGATATGGGAGGACTCCGTGCGGGACCTAGCGCGGAAGTATCCCCGCGTGAATTATTTGGTCGTGGGCGGCCGGGGGGGCGCGTCGAACGTCAAGGCGCTGACGTTCTCGGTTCGCGACGCCGGCTATTTGATGGGCGTCGCCGCGGCCGCGGCCGTGCCCGCCGGTAGTTACGCTTTCCTGGGGGGACGAAAGGACGTCGATACGGAAAGTCTGGCCGCGGGCTACGAGGCGGGCATCCGTTCCGAGAATCCTTCCGCCGACGTCGAAGCGGCGTACGTCGGCAGCGGCTTCGGGGCGCCGGCGGCATGCGACGAAGCTCGCGCGCTGGCGCGGCGGCTTTTCGACGGCGGAGCCGCGGTGATCTTCGCCGCCGCCGGCCTCGCCAACGCGGACGTCGCCGCGGTCGCGAAGGAGAAGGACAAACTCGTCATCGGTTACGAATCCAACCAGAATTATCTGGAGCGGGGTTACGTTATCACGTCTTTGAACATCCGTTGGGACGAAGTGATTTTTGAGGAGCTGAACGTCGCCGCCGGCGGGGCGTTCGCGGGCGGCGAACGCGAGTTGGACATTACCAGCGAGCACATCTCCTACCCCATAGACGACAACAACAGGTCGTTGATCCCGGCCGAAGCTATAAGGAAGATAGAAGCCGCGCGCCAGAGGCTGGCCGCGAAGGCGGCCGGTTAGGGTCGGTTTCCCGTTGGCGACCACGGTTGTGGATATCGCGAGGTCCGAATTGGATGAGGCGGCGCGGGCGGGAGGCGCGGCGCTGGTCGGCGTCGCGGATGTGCCCGCAGGCGTGCCTCCCCCTTGCCGCGCGTACGCGCGGGCGGTCGTCGCGGCGGTTCCGCTCTCGCGGGGCGTTCTAGCCACGTGCCAAACCGAACCTTCCCACATATACGCTCACCATTATCGCGTTGTCAACGCCGCTTTAGACAACGTCGCGTGTCGGCTCGTCTCGCTCCTGGAGAGCCGCGGTTGCGAGACGATGGCCGTACCGGCCTCTCAAATCGTAGATTGGGACGAGCTGCGCGGAGCCGTGAGTCACGCCCGCCTGGCGCAACTTGCGGGGTTGGGGTTTATAGGCCGACACAACATGCTCGTTACGCCGGAGTTCGGCGCGGCGGTTCGGCTCGTTAGCGTTTTCACGGACGCGCCGCTGGAGGCGGACGAGCCGGCGGCCGGCGATTGCGGCGATTGCGACGACTGCCGCCGCGCTTGCCCCGCCGGAGCCGTCGGCGAAGACGCCGGGGTCTGGGACCGGGGCCGTTGCGTCGAGGCGCTGCGGGATTTCAAAAAACGCATAACGAATCAATACCTATGCGGCGTCTGCGTCCGCGCCTGCGCCGGGCCGCGGCGCCCTCTTTAAATCTATGTCTCCCGATACCATCGCCCGCGGGCAAAAGATCTACCACCGCACCGTAAGTATAATCAAACTGGTGGGCGATTTCCTTTTGCTCAACCTGTCGACGTTCACGGTGCTTTGCCTCCGCGAGAATATGTCGGGCGTCGCGGATTTCTTGTACGAGCCGATGGACGGGGCCCTCGGTAACGCGTACTTCGGCGTGGGGACGTTCGTGAAGATATCCCTCGTCTACAGTTTCGTCTCGGTCACGGTTTTCTTCAACCGGGGCCTGTACGCCCGGCAGCGCTCGATGGCGCGGCTGGACGAGCTCTACCTCGTCATGAAATCGCTCATCATTTCCGCTTTCTTGATGATGGCGATTACGATCCTGTTTCCTCATCTGCCGTACACGCGGGCCATAGTTATCGGCAACTTCGTCGTCAGCCTCGTCCTCGTGGACCTGTGGCGTATCTCTTTGCGCAAGACGGTCGGTTTTTTGGCCAGGCGAGGCGTCGGCCTGATGCGGGCCTTAATTTACGGCGCCGGCAAGAGCGGCCGCATCTTGTTGAACCAGATTAAGCTCCATCCCGAATTCGGCTACTCGGTCGTCGGCTTCGTCGACGACGACCCGGCCAAGAAAGGCAAAACGTACGAGGGCGTGAAGATCCTCGGGCCGCTCGAGAAATTACCCAAGATAATCGTATCTCACGACGTCGACGAGGTGTTGATCGCCATCCCCTCGGCCCCCCACCGCCACATCCTCAACGTCGTTTTCGATTTGCGGGAAAGGCAGATTCCCTTTATGGTCATAGCCGACTTGTTCGAGCTCGTGACGCGCCGCGTCTCGGTTATGCAGATAGGTTCGATCCCGCTTTTGCGGCTGTGGCGCTCGCCCCTCGAGGGCTGGCAGGGTTACGTCAAGCGGGCCGCCGACATCGCGGGCTCGCTGGCCGGGATTTTACTGTTTATGCCGTTATGGCTGTTGATCGTCGCGCTGATAAAGATCGATTCGCGGGGGCCGGTCTTCTATCGCCAGGAGCGGCTCGGCAAGGACGGCAGGCCGTTCCGGATCTTCAAATTCCGCTCGATGGTGGTCGGCGCCGACGAGATGCTGCCCGAACTCGCCAACTTCAACGAGATGGACGGCCCGATCTTCAAAATTAAAAAAGACCCGCGGGTAACGCGCGTCGGCAAAATTTTGCGCAAATTCAGCATCGACGAGTTCCCCCAGCTCATCAACGTCTTGAAGGGAGACATGTCGCTGGTGGGGCCGCGGCCTCCCATCCCCGACGAGGTCGAGAAGTACGAGCGCTGGCAATACAAGCGCCTGACCGTTCCCCAGGGCCTCACCGGCCTGTGGCAGGTCAGCGGCCGCAACCTCCTCACCTTCGAGGAGATGGTCCGCCTCGACATCTACTATATCGAGAACTGGTCGCTGTGGCTCGACCTCAAGGTCCTCCTCAAGACCATACCCGTCGTGGTGCTGATGCGCGGCGCGTACTGAGATCACGTCCCGCCCAACGCAACGCAAAACCCGCCCTCGGGCGGGTTTTATTCTTTGCCGCGGCTCCGCCGCCCGGCCTTATCGGGGGGAGGCCGGCGAATCGTCCCCGCCGAGCGCCGCGGCGCCCGCCAATATGAGCTCCGCCGCCACCGCCGCCAACCGGCTCGCGACCGCCAGGAACGCCGCCTCGCCCGCCGGCATATAGCGCTGGAGGAGTATGACCAAGAGGCCCTCGCGGATGCCCAATCCCGACGGCGTAAAGAAGGCGACGTAGCCGAGGACCGAGGCCGCGACGTACGCCGCCCCCGCGCCTACCGCGGCGCCGAAGTCCAGCGGCACGAAGGCCGCGGCGAAGAGCGCGAAGAAAACCCCCAAGAGTACGCAGTATCCCGCGTAGGAGAGCGCGAACGCCGCCGCCCCTCCGCGTCCCACGAGGGCGTCCCGCCCGAGCTCCCCCAGCCGCGCCCTTCGCGACGCCCACGCCAAGAGCCGTTGCAGCACCGCCGGGTGGATAAGTACCAGCGCCGCCGCACCCCCCGCCGCCGCCGGGACGAGCGACCGCCACGTGATGGCCCCGGCCAGGACCGTCGACGCGGCCGCGAGGGCCAGCGCCACGCCGCCGATGCCGGCGAAGACGTTTTCGTACGTCACCGCCACGGCCGCGTTCAGGCGAGGAACGCCGCGCTTCTCGTACAGGTAAATTTTGCCGACGACGACGGCGAAGCGCCCGGGGATATAGCGGCCCAGGAGGGTATAGAAGAAAGGCCTAAGGCCGGCGCGGAAGCCGAGCCGCGAGCCCACCCGCTTGAGTACCGCGAGCGAAATCAGGAAGAGTACGACGTAGGAGACGAAGAGCACGGCCGCGGCCCCGGCCGCCGCGGCGGCGCCGGGCGGATGCCAACCGGCCCGCACCTCCGGCCAATTCCGGACGAGGACCCTCCCGACGAAGAACAGCGCCGCGGCGACGAGTATTACCTTTACCGCCGTCCACAGGACCCGCCGCCAGGCGCGATTATTCGTCGTAATCCTCCCGTGGCCGGAGGATGAATATCCTCGTCGGGGCGACCGCCGGGAAGCGCCGCACGGCCGCGGCCAGAAGCCGTCGCACGAACCGCGCTCCCGGCACGACGTCGCCGGCGCCGAATTCTTGGGGGGATGCGACTACGCGGGCCGTGTATTCGGCCGCGTCGAAAGCCGCGAGCAATTCGAAAAGGCGTCGATAGCTCATCAGCTTGACGTCGTAGCCCTCCGTCCTCCCCGCCAGTTTCAAATATAGGTCCGCAGGCCGCCGCGGCAGCCACGAGAGAAAGGGTAGACGGTAATGGGGCTCGAGCAGTTGATACTTCCCCGCGGCGGCGAGGTAGGCCGAGCCGCCGGGTTTCAGGAGCCGCCGGACTTCGGCGAAGAGCGCGGCCGGCTCGCGCACGTGCTCGTAGACGTGGTTGACGACGACCAGCTCGAACGCTCCGTCTTCGAAGGGCAGCGCGGCCGAGGCGTGATGTATGAATTCCAGATTGGGATAGCGGAAGCGCCGGCGCGCGGCCGCGACGGCCTCCGCGTCGATATCGAGGCCGACGAAGCTCCCGGCGCATTTCGCGAGGTACGCCGTAATCGTCCCGGGGCCGCACCCGAGGTCGAGGCCGCGGATATCCGGCCAGGGCGCCGGCCCCAACTCGCACTCGAGGACGCGCCTGATTTTCCGGCCCTTGCGCGCGCCGCGGCGCAGCTGCGCCATGCGGGCGAGCTGGTCCGGCGGCGAGGCGTAGCCCGCGGCCTCGGCCGTCATCCCTTGCGTCCCACGAGGAGCCAATTCAAAGCGAACAAACCCTTGGCGTCCAGGACGCGGTCGAGCGCGGCCCACAACGGCGACGTGAGGGCGGCGACGGCGGCGGCCAGTCGCCCCGCGAGCGGGACCGGCGCGAGCAGCGCCAGCCAGAATACGTTCGCGTTGTGCCCCAAAAATGACAGCAGGCCGCCGGCGGGCACGACCCGGTCGACGAGGAAGCCGGCTCCCTCGGCCAGCGAGCGGAGGCCGTAGGCCGTGAAGCGATAGTAGTCGTGCGGCGCGTCGTGGAGCCGGCTCAGATGGGGCGCCGTGAGGACGAGCGTGCCGCCGGCCTTGAGGACGCGGGCCAGCTCGGCGAGTACGGCGGCCGGCCGGTCCTCGTGCTCTATCACCTGCGAGCAGAAGGCGACGTCGAACGCGGCGTCGCGATAGGGGAGGGTTTTTAAGTCGGCGACGGCGCCGGGCCGGCCTTCGGCGGAGAGATCTACGGTCGTAACCGTCCCCAACTCGTTCAAGACCGGCTCCCAGGCGCCGTAGCCCGACCCGGCGTCCAGTATCCTCCCGGCCACGAGCGGCACCGCGTATGCGCGGACCTGGCGGTACAGCGCGTAGTGGCCCGGCGTGAGGTAAAAGAAAAACCTGCGGCCGGTTTCGCGGGCGCGGAGTTTGCGCCAGTTCGTCGCCAGGCCCATCCGTCACGCCTCCACGGCGCGGCCGTAGAGCTCGGCCAGCACTTTGAAGTCGCGGCCCGCCGCGGCGGCGAGGCATTTCGCCGCGTAGCGGCCTCGGCCCGCCGCGAGGACCTCGACGATCCGGCGGGCCAGGTCGTCCGGGTCGGCGGGTTTCGCGAGCAGTCCGGTTTCGCCGTCGCGCACGAACTCCGGGATGCCGGCGACGTCGCTCCCCACCACCGGGCACGCCGCGGCGAACGCCTCCAGTATGACGGTGGGCATCCCTTCGGTCTCGCCGTCCCGGGCCACTATCGACGAGACCGCCAGCACGTCCGCGGCGTTGTACATCAGCTTCAAGTCGTCGTGGCTTTTGGCCCCCACGAAGTCGGCGGCGTCGCCGAGGCCCGCGTCGCGGGCGAGGGCCTCCATCCGGGGGCGCAGCGGGCCGTCGCCGACGGCCACGAGCCGGGCCGCCGGCACGGCCTCCCTGACGGCGGCCATCGCGCGGATGAGGTACGCGAAGCCCTTCTTCTCGACCATTTTGCCGACGAAGAGCACCGTAGGCACGGCGGGCCAGCCGAGGCGGCTTTTAGCTTCGGCCGGCGTATGGGCCGGCGCGAACGCCGCGGCGTCCACGCCCGCGGTGGCGACGACGGCGTCGACGTCGAAGCCGACGAGCCGACTGGTCTCTTCGACGATGAACTCGCTGTCGGCGAAAATTTTATCGGCGGCGGTTATGACCCGGGCGGCGACGCGGCGTCCCCAGGGCACCCGCTTGAGCAGGAAAACGTCCGCGGCGTGAATAGTAAGGATGTGGGGGATGCCGGCGCTCTCGGCGACCGGGCCCGCGGCCCATCCGGCCGGGACGATCCAGTGCGTGTTCACGGCGTCGAAGCGCCGGTTCCGCAGAAGGCGCTGCGTCGCCCGGCGGAACCACCACAGCAGAAGCGGCGCCTGGCCCGGAGCCAGTAAGCTCCGTTTCATGTTCGCCATGATGCCGGTCCCGTCGGCGAGGCGCTCGACGGCGGAGGGGAAAAAATATTTGAAGCGGACGATTTCCACGGGCCCGAGTCTCTCGGACAGGGCCGCGCCCGGGTGGTGGGGGGCGAGGGCGGTTACGTCGTAGCGCTCCGCCAGCGCCGCGGCGAGGTCGTATACGAAGCGGGCCGTGTGCCGGTCGTCGGCGCCGAGGGGGAACGTCGAGGAGCAGACGAGGATGCGTTTCATCGGCGGTCGTATTGTCCCGATTTAATGCGGTACAGCACGTCTTCGAGGAGGCGCCGATTGGCGGCGATGAGGTCGGAGATGAGGGCGATTAATATCACCTGGAAGCCGAGCAGTAGCAGGACGCCGCCGACGACGAGCGACTGCACGTGGCCGGTGGGGCCCGTTATGGTGAAGTAGAAATAGAGGAAACGGCCCAACAGGAAAAGCCCC
>DATKXQ010000033.1:0-4823 GCA_035528975.1 bacterium | reverse complement strand
CGGCCGCGACGGAACACATTATTATTATCGTGACGCGTAAGAGCATCGGGGCGATGATACCGCAAAGGCGTCGGGGGGTCAAGTCGTTAACAACGATTCGGCTCGGACGATAACGACGGCCGTTGATAACAATTCTTGTTTATGATAGAATGCGGTAAAATCAGGAGTTTAAGTCCATGGCCAAAGATTATTTCCCGGAGCTGAGTCGGAGGCGCGGCCGCCGCGTCAAGAACGGCCCGCGCGCGTCGCGCGTTACGCGGACGGTATTCTGGGTCGTGTACTGGGGAGCCCTCGTATCGGTGGGCGTGGCTTTCGGTTTGATGACGGTTCTTTCGCGCGGCCTGCCGCCCGTATCCTCCCTGGAAACGTACGAACCCGCGTTGCCGACCATGATATACGACCGCAACGGCGTCCTGATTACCCAGTTCCAGGTGGAGCGGCGTTATCTCCGGCCGTATGCGGCTTGTCCCCGGGACCTCGTCAACGCGTCGCTGGCCATCGAGGATGAGCGGTTCTACAAGCATCACGGCATCGACTACGAAGCCATCCTGCGGGCGGTCTGGGTCAACGTCAAAGCGGGCCACGTCGTCCAGGGCGGTTCGACGATAACGCAACAATTGGCGCGGAACTTATTCCTCACCCGGGAACGCACTTACGGTCGTAAAATACGCGAGGCGTTATTGGCCGGAGAGATCGAAAAAGCGTACACTAAAGACGAGATTATGTATTTCTATTTGAACCAAATCTACTACGGCCACAACGCTTACGGCGCGGAAGCCGCGGCCCGCGTATATTTCGACAAACGCGTCGAGGAACTGACGTTGGGGGAGTGCGCGGTCCTCGCGGGGTTGCCGCGGTCGCCCGGCAGGTTCTCGCCGTACGTCAACCCGGACGAAGCTCTGGAGCGGCGCAATACCGTGCTCGATAAGATGTACGAGCTGGGCTACGCCGAACGCGACCGATACGAGAAGGCGCGGGCGGCGCCCGTCAAAACGGCGCCGGTCAAGCGCGACCCCGACCGCGCCCCCTATTTCACCGAATACGTGCGCCGCATGCTTGTCCGGCGCTACGGTTCCGAGCAGGTCTTCCGCGCCGGCCTGCGCGTCCACACGACGTTGGACCTCCGCTACCAAAAGATAGCGGATAAGGACATAGCGTGGGGTCTGGCGCGGCTCGAAAAAAGCCACGGCAAGAAGTTCGCTCGGTACGACCCCAATCTGAAATTCAAGAAGCTCGAGACGGGCCAGGTCCGGTACGTTAAAGTCGTGGATATGACGAAGGCGGTCGCGATATGCGACCTCGGCGGCGGCATAACCGGCACCATGGACGTCTCGCCCGCGGAGTGGTCCTTCCCGTTCAAACCCGCCGACGTCATAAAGGTCGGCGAGGAGATACCGGCCAAGGTCGTGGGCGTTTACACTAAGAAGGAAAAGGTCTTGTTGGCGTTCGAGCAGGAGCCCTTCCTTCAGTGCTCGATGTTGGTTATGGACGGCCCGACCGGCGACATTCTGGCCATGATCGGCGGCGCCGACTTCGACGAGTCCAAGTTCAACCGCTCGGTCCAGTCGAAGCGGCAACCCGGGTCGTCCTTCAAAGCGTTTCTCTATACCGCGGCGATAGACAACGGCTTCACGCCCGCCGACGTAATTTTGGACGCGCCCTTCCGCATAGAGGCCGACGGCGTCGTCTGGCAACCGCACAACTACAGCCGTTCGACGTCGGGGCCGATGACCATACGCCGCGCCATCGAGCAGTCCATAAACATCGTGGCCGCGCGCGTGATAGACGAAGTGGGCGTGGAGACGGTGATCGACTACGCCCACCGCATGGGGGTCAAAAGCGAGTTGGTCCCCGTCTATTCCCTCTCGTTGGGCTCCAGCGACGTTACGTTGTTAGACATGGTCGACGGGTTCGCGACGCTCGCCAACATGGGCGTCCACGTCGAGCCGCGGGCGATAATGCGCGTCGAGGACCGCTACGGCAACATGTTGGAGGAGTTCCCGGTCAAGCGGGAAGTGGTCCTGCCGGAAGATACGTGCACCATAATGGTGAACATGATGGAGGGCGTAATCGACCGCGGGACGGCGGGCCTGGCGCGGCGGTTCGGCTTCAAGGGCCCCGGCGCCGGGAAGACCGGTACTACGGACGGCGCGGCCGACACGTGGTTTATCGGTTTCGTCCCCGAGGGCCTGGTCGCGGGCGTGTGGGTGGGCCGCGACGATCACGAGTCGCTGGGGCATACGGCGACCGGCGAAACGTACGCCGTGCCGATATGGGCGAAGTTTATGAGCGAGGCTTTGGGGGAGCGCGGCGGAGCCAAGTTCGATATCTCCCCGGATATCGCGGGCGCTCGCATATGCGAGGAGTCCGGCCTGTTGGCGACGAGCAAATGCACCCGCGTAATTTCGGAATCCTTTCTTAAGGGAACGGTTCCCACGAAATTCTGCGACATGCACGAGCCGCCCGATTTCGCGCTCAAGGACGTGGAATCTTCCGCGGACGGCCCGTCGCCCGGCGAACCCCGACCGCCGTCGGATTTTTAAAGGACCGATAATCCCGTTGTTCGCGAAGCGCGACGAGCGAATGATGGCCGAGGCGATTAAGCTCGGCCGGATGCGCAAAGGTCGGACCGGGACCAACCCGGCGGTCGGGTGCGTCGTCGCCCGAGGCGATACGGTACTGGGGAGGGGTTTTCACGAACGGGAGGGCGCGGCCCACGCCGAAGTAGCGGCCTTGCGGGAGGCGGCCTCGCGGGCGCGCGGCGCGACGATGTACGTGACGCTCGAGCCGTGCGCGGCGGCGGGGCGGACGCCGCCGTGCGCGCCGGCCGTGGCCCGCGCCGGCATCGCGAGGGTGGTAATAGGCACCCTCGACCCGAACCCGCGCACGGCCGGGAAGGGCGCCGCGACGTTGCGGCGGGCCGGCGTGCGAGTCGACCTCGGCGTCCGCGAGCGCGAGTGCCGGCACCTCGCCGAGTACTTCGCGAAGTTCCTCGCGACGGGGACTCCCTGGGTAACGGCGAAGTACGCCATGTCCCTCGACGGCAAGATCGCGACGCGCACCGGCGACGCGGAGTGGGTTTCGGGCGACGGCGCGCGGCGGTACGCGCGCCGCCTCCGTTGGGAGCACGGCGCCGTCGCGGTGGGCGCGGGAACGTTGCAGGCCGACGATCCGCGGCTTACGGTTCGCCTCCGGGGCCGCGACGAGGCCGAGGGGCCGGCGCGCGTGGTCGTCTCGTCGAAGGCGTACGTCCCGGCGGCGGCTCGCCTCTTCGAGGACGTGGACCGGTTGCCGGTTTGGGTGGCGTGCACGCCGCGCGCGAGTCCTCGGAATATCGCGCGGTTGACGCGGAGGGGCGGCGAGATTATAATGTGCGAGGAGGAGGAGGGGCGGGTTTCGCCGGCGAGCCTGCTGGGGGAATTGGCGAAGCGAAAAATTACGAGTCTGCTCGTCGAGGGCGGCGCGGCGTTGTTGGGAAGCTTCTTCGACCGGGGGCTGGTCGACCGGGTCGTAGCGGTAGTAGCGCCCAAGGTCGTCGGCGGCCGCCGCGCGGTATCCGCGGTGGGCGGCAAGGGCGTAGAGCATATGGCCGAAGCGAAAGGGCTCCGCGAGAGCCGCCGCCGGTCGATAGCCGGCGACGTAGTGCTCCAAGGTTACCTGACGGACGTGGACGACTTCTTCCGGAACGTGGAGCGCGCGACGGAATCCTTCGCGCGCGCCCGGGCGAAAGCGCGTTAGTCGAAAAAATGTTTACCGGGATAATCGTCGAAGTGGGGGAAGTGGCCCGGCTTGAGCGAAGGGGCGCCGGCGCCCGCCTCCGCGTAAAGGCGAGCAAGGTTTCGCTCGGCGTCGGCGACAGCGTCGCGGTGGAGGGCGTGTGTTTGACGGCGACGTCGGTGGGCGACGGTTACTTCGAGGCCGACGTGTCGGCGGAGACGGTCGCGGCGACGACGCTGGGGAGCGTCCGCCCGGGCGAAGCCGTCAACCTGGAACTGCCGACGCCGGCGGGGGCGCCGCTGGGCGGCCATTTCGTACAGGGGCACGTCGACGGCGTGGGGACCGTAAAGGAGTTGCGGCGTTCCGGCGAGGGTTATGCGCTGCGGGTGGCGGTGCCGCCCGGCATAGGGCGGTACGTCGTCGAGAAGGGGTCGGTGGCCGTGGCGGGGATAAGCTTGACCGCGACCGACGTAAGCGACGACGAGTTCGGCGCCGCCGTTATCCCGCACACGTACGAGAATACGACGCTGAAGCACAGGCGTCCCGGCAGCCGCGTTAACGTCGAGGTCGACGTGATAGCCAAGTACGTGGAAAGGCTTGCGGCTCGAGGCGGCGGCTTAACGGCGGAGCGTTTGGCGGAGCTCGGCTACGGCGACTAGCGAAAGAGCGTGATGACGGCAAAAAAAAGCGGGTCCGGCGGCGAAGCCCCCTTCCTTACGGTGGAGGAGGCGATCGACGTCTTCCGTCGGGGCGATGTCTTAATATGCACCGACGACGAGAACCGCGAGAACGAGGGGGATTTTATAACGGCGGCCGAGGCCGTTACGCCGGACGTCGTGAACTTCATGGCGACGCACGGCCGCGGGTTGATATGCACGCCGATGTCCGAGGAGCGGGCCGACGAATTGGGCTTGCTCCCCATGACTACCGAGAATACGGGCCTGATGGGGACGCCTTTTACGGTATCGGTGGACGCGATCGACGGCACAACGACGGGTATATCCGCCGCCGACAGGGCCAAAACGGTTTTGTCGTTGGCGGACCCGGCGACGACACCGCACCATCTGGCTCGCCCCGGCCATATATTCCCGTTGCGAGCCAAGCGG
>DATKXQ010000032.1:0-2023 GCA_035528975.1 bacterium | reverse complement strand
CCGCGAACGCGTTCCGCCGCCAGAACCCTCTATAACGCGCGTAGAGCTTATCGCCGCCGGTAAAGAAGAACTTGCTGCCGACGAAAAAGCCGGTATTTTCCGCGGCCTTCTTGCCGCCGGACGCGGAGAGGGTATAGTCGCCGGCCTGGTCAAATACGAATTTTCGATAAGTATACTCCGAGTCGCCGGAAGCCGCCAGGCCGTGGGTTACGGTGTTCCCGCCGGTCCCTTGGTACGACAACGTCGCGCGCGCCCGCCAAGGTTTCTGGTCGCCGTAAGCACCCGCGGCGCCGCTTAAAATCATCAGGAGAATCAGTACGAAAGCTTTCCTCACGTTAGCTACCCCTTGGTCTCGCTTACGTTGCCGTCGCGATGTGAACGTTAACGCCGGGTCCTCTTCGTCCCGCCTAACGTCTTATCCTACCTTGCAACTACAAGCCGGCGCGCGAGTTTTATTTCGCGATCTCGAACGCGCCCCGGACGCCTAATATGACCATCTCCGTCCCTATTACCGCCAGGATAAGCCCCATCAACCGGCTGATAATTTTCACCGCGCCCGCGCCTAAAAACTCTATGAACTTCCGGCCGTAGACGAAAAACAAGTACGTTACGAGGCACATGACGCCGAAGATGGCGACCGTCGTCACGACCGGTAAAATGGACCCGGCGGCGGCGAAGTTCATGGCCGTGGCGATGGTGCCCGGGCCGGCCAGGATCGGTATCGCCAAAGGCGTCAGCGCGACGCGTATTACGGAATCGCGCGAGGATTCCGGGCCTTCCGCCGACGGCGTCTGCATCCTGGATAACCGCCCCTGGAGCAGCTCGAAGCCGACCCAGAAGATGAGGATTCCGCCGGTTATGCGGAAGGCCGGCAGCGTCAGGCCGAAGAGCTCGAAGATGAGCTTGCCGGCCGCGCAAAACACGGCTACGACGACGAAGGCCGTCAGCACGGACCTTCGCGCGACGGCCCTCTTCTGCGGCTCGCCGAACTTCTCGACGAGCGCCACGTATATGGGCGTGTTCGCCAAAGGGTTCATAATGGCGAAGAAGCCGAAGAACGTTTTGACCATGAGTACCGGCAAGTTGTCCAAGACAGCGTACTCCCGTCTCGCCGACGGCCCGCGCGCCGCCGGCGCGGCTTTCGCGTCCCCGTCGCGGTAAGTTGGCTTTATTAAAAATTCTACCACAAACGGCAAACAAATTCTGGTAAATATATCCTATATTCGTATAATACAAAACAAATAAGCGGAAGTATTCATGAAGAGGAAACTCGAGCCGGAGTTGAAATAGTTTATGGACGGAACGGTCCCCTATCTCGGCGAAGGTTTCGCGCTGCTGACGGCGGTCGCGTGGGCGTTCGCCGTTATCCTGTTCAAGAAGAGCGGCGAGACGGTCCACCCCATCGGCCTGAACCTCTTCAAGGACCTCTTCGCGATGGTCCTCTTCGTGCCCACGATGCTCCTTTTCGGCGAGGCGCTGTGGCGCGACGTGCCGGCGTCGGAGTACGTCCTGCTTCTCGCGAGCGGCGCGCTGGGCATCGGCCTGGGCGACACCTTCTTCTTCAAGTGCCTGAACCTGTTGGGCGCCGGCCTGACCGCCATCGTCGACTGCCTCTACAGCCCCTTCATCATCGGCATGTCGATGCTCTTTCTGGCCGAGCGGCTCAGCGTCGTCCAGGGCGTGGGCGCGGCCCTCGTCGTCTTCGCCGTCCTGGCGGCCTCGCTCGAGTGGCGGCAGGGCCTGATCGGTCGTCGCGACCTGGTCGTGGGGATATCCTACGGCGTCGCCGGCCTCGCCGCCATGGCGGTGGGCATCGTGATGATAAAACCGCTCCTGGAACGCTCGCCGCTGCTGTGGGCCACGGAGGTCCGGGTGGTGGGCGGCGTCGCCGCGCTCGCGGTCATACTTCTGTTCCACCGTCGGCGGCGCGGCATAGTGTCGTCGGTGGTGTCGACGCGCGGTTGGCACTACATGGTGGGCGGCTCGTTCGCGGGGGCGTACCTCGCGATGGCGCTGTGGCTGG
>DATKXQ010000031.1:0-2508 GCA_035528975.1 bacterium | reverse complement strand
CCACGGGAGCCAAGACTTCTTGCCCGAGTTCCTGGCGCGCGTCGCTCCCAACGTCGGCGTAATTTCGTCCGGCGACGAACAGGACGACGTATACGGCCACCCCCGGGCGGTCTTGGTCGGGTCCGTCGTACGTAATTCGCGTCACCCCCGCCCCGCCGTTTTCAGTACCGAGCTCGCCGCTTGTTACTCTCCTTTCAACGTGGACGACCTCAAAGGGTTCCGGGCCGGCAAGGGCCAACTTTACGAGAAGTCGATCGAAGGCATCGTCCACTTCCGATGCGCCGTCGAGCCGGGGAAACCGGACCGGTTCGTGGTGGCAACGGTATATAACAAAAAGGAACTCAAGGCCAAAGGCAACGCCGGCGCGGAAGCCGCGGCGAAGAAAGAGAAACCCAAGTTCGTATGGAAGTGGGACGTGTGGCCCGACCCCCGGGAGGAAGGTCCCGGCGATTAGGGTATACTCTAAATACACGAAAATAACCCCCGCCCGGTTGGCGGGGGTTATTGTTGTCTACGTTGGAGCGCCCTTTTTACCCCGCCGCTACCGGCTTCTTTTTCGCCGCGAAGTCGGCGGCTTCCAGCCGATAGAGGTAAACGCCCGGCGCCGCTCAAAGTCGGCGGCTATACCGCGGCGCTGGCCGCGGCGGGCGCGCCGGCGTTCCTCCTCTTCGGCCGCCTAGCCTTCCGCTCGCAATAAAAAAAGCGCCCCGGCCGGGGCGCTTTTCGATTTCCGAAACAAGCCTTTATCACCGGGTCACGACGAGTTTCCGGGCCGCGGCGAAGTCGTCCGCCGTCAGGCGGTACACGTAGACGCCGGGAGATAACGCGAGCGAGGTCGGGTACGCGTGCTCGCCCGCGGCCAGGTGGCCGTCCACCACCGTCGTCACCTTCCGCCCCGCGAGGTCGTAAACGTCGAGCCGCGCCCGGCAGGGCCGCGGCAGCGCGAACGCGAAGACGGCGCTCCCGCGCGCCGGGTTGGGCGCCGCGGCGTATAGCGCGAAGGCCTTGGGCCTGGTAACGCCGGCCTCGGCCTCCACCGGCCCGAACGTCGCCCGGGCGCCGGACAGCTCCACCGCCTCGAGCCAGTACCGGTACGTGACGTCCGGGGCGGCCGAGACGTCCCGGTAGGAGTAGGGGCTCTTGCCCGTTATGGCCTCGGCGTTTAGACGCTCGTTGCCCGCGGCGCCGGGCCGCGCCTCGTCGCCGGCCTCGTGCCGGTACAGGTTGTAGGTGACGCCCGCCGGCTCGGCCACGGCCCACGCCACCTCCACGCCCCGGGGAACCCCGCGCGCCGTGAACGACTTCAGCCGGATATCCGAGGTGTCGTTGTTGATGGTGAAGTCCATGTAGCGCACCGTCGGGTTGCCGTAGTAATCCTTGGCCTGGACGTAGAGCGTGTACGCGCCGTTGGGGAGGGTGGTGCTGTCGAAGTTGTAGGCCTCGTCGCCGACCTCGACTTCGCCGTCGCCGTCGGTGTTGGTGACGATGAAGTAGTACTCGCGCGCGTCGTAATTGCCCTGGGTATACCAGAGTGCGTTCCGCTTGTAGACCACCGTCGTTACGGTCAGGGGATTGGGGACGGCGCCGGTAAAGACGAGGAACTTCGTCGGCGGCACGGAGCCGCCGCTGCCGTTTATCCACCAATCAATCTCGTACGGCACGACGTCCCAGTAGGTATCGAAGATGCGGTCGGAGATGCGGGCGATGATGTCGACCTTGCCCTTGACGTCGTTCGGGTCCACGCGGGTATCGCCGTTATCCTCGCAGAAGGAGAACCACCGGCCGGCCTCCGCTTCCCTGAACTCGGGCGCCTGGAGGTCGGTGCCGGGCACCATGAACTCTATGGGATTGTCCACCGCGTCGTACCACTTGTTGACGCCGGGGTAATAGCTGCGCGTGAAGTGGACGTGGTGGAACTCGGCCACGGGCCAGGTGGCGATGTTGCCGACGCGGTCGTTCACGCTTACCGGGTCGCCCTCGATGAAGGGTATGGTGCTGTAGGTAATGTGCCAGTACAGCCAGCCCTTATCCTGGCCGCGGGTGTAGTTGATTATTATGCCGGTGTAGAGCGGCTCGCTCACGCTTATCATGCTGACGTAGCCGTCGGCGACCGCGTAGCAGGGGTCGCCGCCGGTCCCGAGGCAATCCAGGCCGTCGTGGTAGTACGAGCTGCCGCCGTAGTTCTGGAACTCGTAGCAGTTGTTGCCGCACCGCACCGCGACGTCGCCCGGGCCCAGCGGCCAACGCTCCGCCGCCGCCGTCCCGCAAAGGACCAGCGCGGCCCCCGAGAGTATCAACACCGCTTTTCTCATATAATCATCCCCTACCGCGCAAGCGTCGTCCGCCAGCCCTGACCCAGCGCCACGACGCGGCGCGGCGTTCCGCCGAGGACCGCCACCGCCGGCGACGAGCCGCTCGGTTGGGCCACGTTGCGTTCTTCCCGCTTCACGACGTTAAACCCGGCGTCCAGCCATACGGCGGCCTCGGCCCCGGCCAGCGTCCTCATCC
>DATKXQ010000030.1:0-15442 GCA_035528975.1 bacterium | reverse complement strand
TCCGCGACATGAAGCGGCTGCCCCAGTTGTTGTTCCTCATAGACCCGCGGCGCGAGGACATCGCGCTGCGGGAGGCCAACCGCCTCGGCATCCCGGTCGTGGCGCTGGTGGACACCAACTGCGACCCCGACCCCGTCGATCACGTCATCCCCGGCAACGACGACGCGATACGGTCCATTCGCATCATGGCGGCGACGATAGCCGACGCCTTCGTGGACGGCCGCGGCGAGGCCACCGAGGGCGAGGAAGGCGCTAAGGGCGAAGAGGTCATAGCGGCAGACGCGCCGGGCGCGTCGGCGTACGTGACCCCGGAGCGATAGGCGAGAGGAACCGAGTATGGCGATCGACGCTAAAGACGTAAAGAAGCTGCGCGACCGAACCGGCACCGGGATGATGGATTGCAAGAAGGCCCTCCAGGAGTGCGACGGCGACCCCGAGAAGGCGGTGGAATACCTCCGCGTCAAGGGCCTGGCCGCGGCCAAGAAGAAGGCCGGTCGGACCACGGGAGAGGGCGTCATCGCTTCTTACATCCACCCCGGCGATAAGCTCGGCGTCCTGGTAGAGGTGAACTGCGAGACGGACTTCGTCGCCCGCAACGACGAGTTCCGGTCGTTCGTGAAGGACATCGCGATGCACGTCGCCGCCGCGGACCCGATCGCCGTCACGCGCGAGGACGTGCCCGCCGAGGTGGTGGAGCGCGAGCGGAAGATAGCCGCCGAGCAGGCCCGGGAGCAGGGCAAGCCGGATAATATAATAGAAAAGATAATCGAGGGCCGGCTCCAGAAGTTCATCGCGGAGAACACCCTTATGGAACAGCCGTTCGTGAAGGACCCGGACAAGACGGTCAAGGAGTACGTGGAAGAGGCCATCGCGAAGTTCGGCGAGAACTTCGTCGTGGCGCGCTTCACCCGTTTCAAGTTGGGGGAGTAGGCCCGTGGCCGCAGCGCCGATATATCGCAGGGTAATGTTGAAGCTCTCGGGCGGCGCGTTCGCGGCCGAGGGCGGCGCGGGGCTCGACGCCGACCGCGTATCTTTCGTGGCCCGCGAAGTGGCCGATGCCCGGGCGGCCGGCGTCCAGACGGCGGTGGTAGTGGGCGGCGGCAACGTCGTGCGCGGCCGGCTCGCCGCGGAGCTCGGTTGGCCCCGGGCGTCGGTCGATTATATGGGCATGCTCGCGACGGTCGTGAACGCGCTGGCCTTGAAGGAGAGCCTGGCGAACCTGGGGGAAGCGGCGGCCGTATTGAGCGCCTTCGGCGTGGGCGAGTGCTGCGAACGCTACCGGCGGGAGCGCGCGGGGGAGCTTTTGGAGGGGGGCGCGACGGTTATTTTCGGCGGCGGAACGGGGAGGCCGTTTTTCACGACGGACACCGCGGCGGCGCTGCGGGCGTGCGAGGTAGGCGCCGACGTCGTGCTGAAGGCTACCGACGTCGAGGGCGTGTACGACCGCGACCCCCACGGTGACGCCGGCGCTCGGCGGTACGACGAGCTCGCCTACGACGACGTCATCGCGCGCGGCCTGAAGGTAATGGACGTCGCCGCGGCGGCGCTGTGCCGGGACCACGGCATCCCGCTCGTCGTTTTCTATTTGTATGAAGCCGGCAATCTTGGTAAAATAATCCGAGGAGAGCGGATCGGGACCTACGTGGGGTGAGGCGACGTGGAAGCGAAAGAGATCGTCAAACGGGTAGAGTCCAAGATGGAGAACGCCACGGTCGCGACCGAGCGCGAGTTCTCCTCCATCCGCACCGGCCGCGCGTCGGTGACCCTGCTGGACCGCATTAACGTGGAATCGTACGGCCAGCGGATGCCGCTCAAGCAGGTGGCCACGATCTCGGTCCCGGACGCCCGCTCGGTGGTGATCCAGCCGTGGGACAAATCCATTATCAAAGACGTGGAGCGGGCGATCTACCAATCCGGCCTGGGCCTGACGCCGACGAACGACGGCAACATTATCCGCATCAACATCCCGGCCCTGACCGAGGAACGCCGTCAGGAATTGGTTAAGCTCGTGCGGAAGCTCGCCGAGGAAGGTAAAATTGCGGTGCGGCGGGTACGCGGCGACGCCAACAAGGCCATCAAGTCGGCGCAGAAGGACGGCGAAATATCCGAAGACGACGCCCAGCGGTTCATGGAAAAAGTGCAAGAGCTCACCGATAAGTACGCGGAGCGGGTCGATACACTTTTGGGAGCTAAGGAAGAAGAGGTTTTGGAGATATAAATATGGCCTGACCCTTCTACCAACTGAATAGCTTCTGAAAGGACCCGCCGTTCAGTTTGGGGATAGGCGCGTGTCCTTTTTTGCTTTCAAGGCCCGCGCGCCCCGGCGTTTTAAGATGATTCTCGTAGGGTTCGCGCCGGGCCGGGGGTACCGTTAATTTAACGTGCGGTCGGATATGCAGGTACTGAACCCGCTGGAGGAACTCGACGAGAAGGAGCTTCGCGCGCGCCTGGAGGGTGCGGCGCTCCCCGCCCACGTGGCCGTCATTATGGACGGCAACGGCCGTTGGGCCCGGGGCCGCGGTTTCGCGCGGATACGAGGCCACCGCGCCGGCGTGAAGGCCGTGCGGGAGGCGGTTACGGCGTGCCGGGAGGTCGGCGTCCGCTATCTCACGCTCTACGCCTTCTCGAGCGAAAACTGGGAGCGGCCGGAGGCCGAGGTGCGGGCGTTGATGACGCTGCTGAAAAACTACCTCGTCGGCGAGCGCGAAGAGCTCGTCGAGAAGCAGGTCCGCCTCGAGGCCATCGGGCGGCTCGAGCGGCTGCCGGCCGACGTTCGCGCCGTGCTGGACGAGACTACGGCGCTCACGGCGCCTTACGACGAATTGACGCTGACGCTGGCGCTGTCCTACGGCGGCCGCGCCGAGCTCGCGGACGCCCTGAGGCGCATCGTCGCCGACGGCGATACGGAGGTCGACGAGAAAACCATAAGTCGCTACCTCTACGCCCCCGGCCACCCGGACCCGGACTTGCTGGTGAGGACGAGCGGCGAGTTCCGCGTCTCGAACTTCCTGTTGTGGGAGATAGCCTACGCCGAAATCTACGTCACCAACGTCCTGTGGCCCGACTTCCGCGCCAGGCATATGTACGCGGCGCTTTTGGATTACGTTAGCCGGGAGCGGCGGTTCGGCAGGGTTTCGCCGGCCGCGAGGGGGCCGGAGTAATGTTGGCGGTGCGCGTATTGACGGCGGCGATTTGGCTGCCGGTCCACCTGGCGATTCTGATCTGGGGTCGGCCGTATCATTTTTTAATTTACCTGGAGGCGATCGCGCTGGTCGCGCTCCTGGAGATGTTCGGCTTGCTCGAGGCCGCGGGGCGGCGACCCCACCGCCTGGCGGCGGTCGCGGCCGGCGCGGTATGCGTCGGCGCCGTGGCCTACCGGCCCGCGGTGGCGCTCGGGGCCGCGGCGGCGCTCGTGCTCGCGGCGGTCTTGGTTCCGGTCTTCCGGCGGTCCAACGCGGGCGCGCTCGCCGACGCCGGCGCGACGATTCTCGCCTTCGCGTACGTGCCCGCGTTTTTGGCGTTCTTGATGTTGGTGCGGAAGCTCGCGCACGGCGTGGAACTGCTGCTGATATTCTTTATTACCATCTGGGCGATAGACGTCGCCGCTTACTTCGTCGGGAGAGCGTTCGGGAAACGGAAGCTGGCGCCGGATATAAGCCCGGGCAAGACCGTGGCGGGCGGCGCGGGCGGCCTCGCCGCGGGGCTGGCGACGCCGCTCGTGTTGGCGACGGTATTTTTCCCGGAAGCCGGCCTGGGTTGGGCCGGGGCGCTGGCGGTGGGCGCGGTTCTGGTCGCGGGCGACCTCGTCGGCGACCTGGCCGAATCGGTTTTCAAGCGCGACGCCGGCGTCAAGGACAGCGGCGCCGTCTTACCCGGGCACGGCGGCGTCCTGGACCGCTTCGACGCGGTGCTGTACTGCGCGCCGCTCTTCTTCGGCGTTCTGGTGCTCCTGGGGCGAGCGGGGTAACGGTTCGTGGTTAAACGGGTCAGCATCCTGGGTTGTACGGGCTCGATCGGGCGGAACGCGCTCGACGTCGTCGCCTCGCTGGGCGACGACGTGGAAGTAGTCGGCCTCGCCGCCGGCCACAACGCGCGGCTTCTCGTCGAGCAGGCGCGGGCGTTCCGCCCGGCGGCCGTGGGTTTGAGCGACGAACGGCAGGCGGCCGTCCTCGAGCCGTTGTCCGCGGACGGCGTCCGCGTCTACGTGGGAAAGGACGCCGCGGCCGCGATAGCGACGTTGCCGTCGGCGGAGCTCGTCGTCGCCGCGATGGCGGGGTTCGCGGGCCTCGCGCCCACGCTGGCGGCGCTGGAAGCGGGTAAGGACGTGGCGCTGGCCAACAAGGAATCGCTGGTGGCGGGGGGGCATCTGGTCCGGGCCGCGCAGCGGGCGTCGGGGACGTGCATTTTCCCGGTGGACAGCGAACACGCCGCGTTGAGCCAGTGCCTGGCGGGGTGCCCCCCGGGGAGCGTCAAGCGGTTGATCCTGACCGCTTCGGGCGGGCCGTTTCTGGGCAAGAGCCGCGAGGAGGTCGCGAACGCGACGCCGCAGCAGGCGATAGCCCACCCGGTCTGGGACATGGGCGCCAAGATTTCGGTGGACTCGGCCACGTTGATGAACAAGGGCCTGGAGGTCATCGAGGCGTATTGGCTCTTCGACATGCCCTGGGACCGCATCGACGTCTTGATCCACCCGCAGTCGGTGGTCCACTCGCTGGTCGAGATGGCGGACGGCTCTTTTCTGGCGCAGCTCGCGACGGCCGACATGAGGTTGCCGATCCAGTACGCGTTGACGTACCCGGACCGGCGGACGGTTAGTTTCCCGGCGACGGCGCTCGAGCTCGCGGCGATAGGCCGGTTGGATTTCGCCCGTCCGGACCCGGCGCAGTTTCCCTGCTTCGAGCTCGCGCTCGCCGCAGGCCGCGCCGGCGGCCTCAAACCCGCGGTGTTGAACGCGGCCGACGAGGTCGCGGTCGAAAAATTTTTGGCGAGCGAGATCCCGTTCGGCGCTTTGGCCGAGGTCATAGAAACGACGTTGGCCGAAGCCCCCGACGGCGAGATAGGCGGTTACGAGGACGTCGCCGCGGCGGACCTTTGGGCGCGCCGGCGGGCGGCGGAAGCGGCCGCCGCAGTTGCGAGTCGAACGTAGTCAGGAGGTTCGAAACGGCATGTCTTTCGCCACGGTATTGCGCGTCGCGCGGGCGGCGGGGGCCTGCGCGCTCCTGGCCGCGACGGCCTACGGGGGCGTAATCGAAAATATAAAAGAGGATATCGCGGCCGATCCGGACAACCCCGACCTCTATTTCGAGCTGGCGCTGGAATACGAGGACGTGGAGAATTGGCGGGGCGCGGCGGACGCGTACCTGATGGCGATAGCGTTGGACCCCGACGACGCCGACTTGCGCTTCCGCCTGGCGGAGGCTTACCTCGCGGACGAAGAAGTGATGTCGGCGATCGATTCCTACCGCCAGGCGCTCTCGCGGGACGGGGCGCTGTCGAGGGCGCGGTACCAGCTGGGCCGCTGTTACCTCGGCCTCAAGGAGTACGACGAGGCAATCGCGGCGTTCGAGCAATACGTCGAGGCGTCGCCGTACGATTTCAACGGCCTGTGGTACCTCGGCCAATCGCTGGAGAAGGCCGGCCGTAAAAAAGACGCGCTCGGTTACTACGAGAAGATCCTCGACTACAGCACGGGCGCTTTCGCCTCCGCCGGCGAAATAGGCGTCTTCGGAACCAGCGACGACCTCGCGGCGTACATCCGGAAGTTGGACAAGGAAGTCTACGGGGAATGATACGGCCCACCGACAAGAGATTGATCGCGTTGATCTACCCGCACGCGGGCGGCTACATGGCGCGCATTCTGCCCGCGGGCATCACGTGCTTCAGCGAGAGCCTGGACGGCCTGCGCGACGAGATAGAGGTGGCGCTGGCCGACTACCGGGCGAACGCCGAGGAGTTCTCCGACGCCCTGGCCGACTTCGCCCAGTCCATAACGCAGGCGGAATGGGACATCACGGAGGACGCCTCGACGCTTTTCTATTTCGACCTGGACGAGGAGTATTACCAATAAGGCGGCTCAAGCGTGGGAACGATACTGGCATTCATATTCGTTTTGGGAATCCTGGTCTTCGTGCACGAGGCGGGCCACTTCGCCGCGGCCAAGCTCTCGGGCATTCGCGTCTTGCGGTTCTCGTTCGGTTTCGGCAAGGTGCTGTTCGGTTTTAAGTGGCGGGGCACCGAATACGCGGTTTCGCTGTTGCCGCTGGGCGGTTACGTGAAGATGGCCGGCGGCGACGAGCGCGAGAGCGAAGGTAAGCCGGACGAGTTCCTGGCCAAGCCGCCGTGGGTGCGGATGATAGTCGCTTTCGCCGGCCCGGCCATGAACTTCGTTTTGGCCGTGGTCCTCTTCGCGTTGGTGGCGAAGGTCGGTTATACGTTATATACGTTTCCCAACCGCGTGGGGGACGTGCTGGACACGTTGACGGTCGAGGGAGAGGAGGTGCCGGCGCCCGCGCGGCTGGCCGGCTTCGAGGAGGGCGACGTCGTCGTCGCCATCGAGGGCGAGCCGACGCCGTACTGGTCCGACCTCCAGCGGATCGTCAAGATCAACGCCGGCCGAAAACTCGCGTTCGACGTCCGCCGGGCCGATAGGTTGGTGAGGCTTACGGCCGTGCCGGTCCTCGACGCCGAGACCGGCCGGGGCATCGTGGGGTTGGTGCCGTATCAGGCGGACGAGGTCTTTGCCGTCGCGGAGAAGAGCGTGGCGGGGAAGGCCGGCGTCGCGAAGGGCGACCGGCTGGTGTCGCTCGACGGCCGCGAGGTCGATTCGTTTAGCGAGTTCCTCGCGCGGGCGCAGGGGCTGCCGCGAGGGCGCCACGTCGTGGCCTTCGCGTCGGCCGGCGGCCGCACCGTGACCGTGAATTCGGAGTACGGGGACGAAGGCATCGACGGGTTTTTGGAGGAGTTGGGCGTCGTCTGCGGCATCGTCGAGGTGCAGCGTTCGGAGGGTTGGCTCGGCGCCTTCCCCGAGGGTTTGGAGCGGACGCGGGAGATAGTCGTCGGCACCGCCCGCGGCCTGGTCTGGGTCGCCAAGGGGAAGGTCAAGGTCACGAAAGCCCTCGGCGGCCCCATCACCATAGCGCAGTTCGCGGGCGAAACGGCGCGCGCCGGTTTCGTGCCCTACGTCGAGTACATCGGCTTTCTTTCGGTAATGCTGGCGATGTTGAACCTGTTGCCGGTTCCCCTCCTCGACGGCGGCCAGATCGTAATCGGCGCCTTCGAGACCGTGCGCCGCAGGAACCTCTCGGTGCGGGCGCGGGAGTTGGTAAACATCGTGGGGTTCGCCTTCCTCGCCGTCATAATCGCGTTGGCGCTTTTCGCCGATTTTACGCGGATTTTCGCGAGGGGCGGTTAGGTGTTTAAAATGTTTACGAGGAACGAAACCCGGAGGGTGATGGTCGGGGACGCGGCGCTGGGCGGCGGCGAGCCGGTGCGCGTCGAGTCCATGGCCAAGACCGATACCCGGGACGTCGGCGCGACGCTGGCGCAGCTCGAGGGTATGGCGGCGGCGGGCTGCGAGATCGCGCGGGCCGCGGTGCCGGACGAGGACGCCGCCGCGGCGTTCGGCGAGATCGCGCGCCGCTCGCCGATTCCGGTCATGGCCGACATCCACTTCGACCACCGCCTGGCGCTGGCGTGCCTGGAGGCCGGGGCGGCGGCGGTTCGCTTGAACCCCGGCAACGTCGTACGGCCGGAGCATTGGGCCGCGGTCGGCCGCGAGATGGCGGCCCGCGGCGTTCCGGCGCGCGTGGGCGTGAACGCCGGCTCGCTCGCCCGCGACGCGCGGGAGCGGTACGGCGGCCGGACGGCGGAAGCCATGGCGGCGAGCGCGCTCGACGCCGTCGGGAAGCTCGAGGATATCGGCGTCGCGGATATCATCGTCTCGGCGAAGGCGACGTCGCCGGCGGTAACGCTCGCGGCCAACCGCCTTATTGCGGAGCGGTCGGCGCATCCGCTGCACGTCGGCATAACGGAGGCCGGCTTCGGCGACGCCGGCGTAGTGCGCTCGGCCGTGGGTCTGGGCCTGGTGCTCGCCGCCGGCCTGGGCGACACCGTGCGGGTATCTCTTACCGACGCGCCGGAGAGGGAAGTGGCCGTGGCCTACGAGGTGCTGCGGGCGCTCGAGCTCCGCCGCCGCGGCCCCACGCTCATTTCCTGCCCCGGGTGCGGCCGGGCCCAGGTGGACATCGCCGCCCTGGCGCGCCGCGTCGCCGCAAGTCTGAACGGCGATAGCCGCGACGTCGTCGTGGCCGTCATGGGTTGTGCGGTGAACGGCCCCGGGGAGGCGAGCGAGGCCGACGTGGGCATCGCCGGCGGCAAAGGCCGGGGCGTCGTGTACCGCGGGGGCGAGATCGTGCGCGCCGTCGACGAGGACGAGCTCGTGGCCGCGCTCCTCGCCGAACTCGAGGCATGGGGGTCGTAGCCGTGTTGCTGCTCGAGGACGTGAGGGAAAAGGTCGTCGCAATCGCGGCCGCGGTGGCCGCGGCGAGGGGCGTCGCCGTATGGGACGCGTCCGTCAAGCGGGGCCCGAAAGGGTGGGTAGTACGAGTCACCCTCGACCGCGCCGACGGCTTCGTGAGCGTCGAGGATTGCGCCGAGGTCAACGTCCGCCTGCGGGCGCGGCTCGAACTCGAGAACACGCTCGCCGGCGAATTCAACCTCGAGGTATCGTCGCCCGGGCTCGAGCGGCGGTTGCGCGGCCCGGCGGACTTCGAGCGGTTTCGGGGAATGCTCGCCCGCGTAAAGATAAAGAGCGGCTTGCGGGCCGAGGTGGTAGTGGGTCGCATCGTGAAAGTCGGGGAGAGGGCCGTCGAGTTGGATACGGAGGAGGGGGGGCGGGTTTGCGATTTCGCTTCTATCGCCGAAGCCAGGATCGAGCCGGAGCTCCCCGGTTTCGATAAAATTAAACGCGCGGGCAAAAAACCCCGTGAAACGCAGCGGCCGCGAAAGCGCCGTTAGGAGTTGGAGTCGGAATGAACGACGAAATTCAGCTCAACGAGATGGTGGAACAACTGGCCCGCGCCAAGGATATCGAACGGGAGGTCGTCATCGAGGCGTTGGAGGCGGCTTTGAACTCGGCGTCGCGGCGGAGCCATCTCAATATCCCGGAGATGGACATTCACCTCCTGGACGAGGCCGGCAATATCGTCATCGTCTCGCGCCGTACCGTCGTCGAGGAAGTGGAGAAGCCGGGTCTGGACATCGGCCTGGAAGAGGCGCGCACCGTGGACCCGGAAGCGGAGGTGGGCGACGAGATGGATTTCGAAATCGATCCTTCCATCTTCGGCCGCAACGCCGCCCAAATCGCCAAACAGGTCGTAATCCAAAGGCTGCGCGAGGCCGAGCGGGGCGTCATCCTCGAGGAATACCAGAAGCGCATCGGCGAGGTCGTAAGCGGCGTCGTCAAGCGCGAGTCCAAGGGTACGGTGGTCATCGACCTCGGCCGGACGGAAGCCGTGATGCCCTATCGGGAGCGCCTTCCCGGCGAGGACTACCGCATCGGCGACCGCGTCCGGGCTTACCTCATGGACGTTCGCGAGACCACGAAAGGCGCGCAGATAATCGTTTCGCGCGCCGCCCCCGAGTTCCTTCCGAAGGTGTTCGAACTCGAGGTCCCCGAGATATACGAGGGATTGGTCAAGATACACGTGGTGGCCCGCGAGCCCGGCTCCCGGTCCAAGGTCGCGGTCTCCAGCCGCGATAAGAACGTCGACCCGGTCGGCACGTGCGTCGGGATGCGCGGGTACCGGGTGCAGGCCGTCGTCCGCGAGCTTTCGGGAGAGAAAGTCGACATCGTGAGGTACGCGGCGTCGATCGAGGAGTTTACCCGCAACGCGCTCGCCCCCGCGCAGATCACCGCCATCGAGGTCGACGAGGACGCTCATCACGTCGTCGTCGTCGTTCCCGAACACCAGCTTTCGCTCGCGATCGGCCGCGGAGGCCAGAACGTTCGCCTCGCCGCCAAACTCATAGGCTGGCATCTCGACATCATAAGCGAGCGGGAACGCGAGGACCTGGCGGAGCGCGAGGAGGCCGAGGCGGCCGCGTCGTACGACTTCCTCACCAGCCTCCCCGGCATCGGCGAGAAGACCGCCCTCGCGCTGTACGAATACGGCTTCGGCAACGCCGACGAGATTCTGGCCGCGACGGCCAAGGAGCTTTCGACGGCTCCCGGTATCGGCCCCAAGACCGCCGTCGAGCTGCAAGAGAAAGTGACGGCGCGCCTGGCCGAATTGGCCGAGCAGGGCCTCGAGCCGCCCCGGCCCGAGGATTATATGGAGACGGCGGCCGAAGGTGAGGAAGGCGCCGAAGGTGAGAAAGGTGCCGAAGGCGAGGAAGGCGCCGAAGGCGAGAAAGGTGCCGACGGTGAGAAAGGTGCCGAAGGTGAGAAAGGCGCCGAAGGTGAGGAAGGCGCCGAAGGTGAGGAAGGCGCCGAAGGGGAGAAAGGCGCCGAAGGTGAGAAAGGCGCCGAAGGGGAGAAAGGCGTCGAAGGCGAGGAAGGCGCTGCGGGCGAGGAAGGCGCTGTGGGCGAGGAAGGCGCCGAAGGCGAGAAAGGCGTCGAAGAGGGCGGGGAAACGATACCGGAAGAGGCGGCCGAGGCCGCGCCGGCCGTAGTAGCCGGCGAAGCGGGATCCGAAGAGGAGGGTCCCAAGCAGGGATGACGCGGAACGCCCCGGACGGTGAAGGGCGTTTCGTCCCTAGTCGTGATTAAGAGAGGTGTTAAACTTTGGCTGCCAAACGCAAGGTCCACGAAGTAGCCAAGTCGCTCGGGCGAGCCAGTAAAGAGGTAGTCGAGCTGTTGCGCGAAATCGGCGTAGAGACGAAGGCCGCGAACAGCGTCGTTGCGCCGGAGGACGAAGCCAAATTACGCGCACACTTGTTCGGTATAAAGGACGAAGGCGCTGAGGCTGGGCCTACGGGTATCCCGGATATCGTGAAGCCTTCGCTGGGGAAAGCCCGCCTTCGCAAGAAGGCGCCCCGCGAGAAGAAGGAAGAACCGAAACCGGAGGAAGCAGAGGCCGAGGCCGAAGCGGTGAAGGGGGCCGAGGCCCCGGCCGCGGCGGAACAGGCCGCCGAGGCGCCCGAGAAGGAAGCGCCCCCGGCGGCGGCGAAGAAAAAACCGCCGGCCGAAGCGGCAGCGGAGGGCGCCAAAGAAGCCCCGGTTGAGAAAGAGACCGAGGCGGCGGGCGAAGAGAAGGCCGAATCCGCCCGGAAGAAAAAGCCGGCACGCGCCGAAAAGTCGGGCCAACCGGAAGTTGCCGAGGAAATCGTAGAAGGCGAACCCGCGGCCCATATATCCACCGAAGCGTTAAGGGGACTGGCGAAAACGGAACGCGCGGGTCCGCCGCGCCCCCGCCGGGGGGGCCGGCGCCGCGGCGAGAGGCCGGGCCGGGGCCGGAGGGGCATCCCGAAAAAATCGCACGCTCACAAGGGTAAGGCCGTGTCAACGGCGCCGCGCAAACCGCCCCCCCGGAAAAAGTTCCGATTTCAGGCGGAGCAAACGCTCGGGGAGCTCGCGTTCGCGCTCGACGTCTCTACCGAGAAGATCGAGGAGGTTTTCAAAACCAAGGACCGCCGCGATCTTACGCCTTTGACCGTGTTGAGCGCGGAGGAGCAAGCCGACGTCGCGCGCGAGCTGGAATTCGACGTCGAGGCGGTGGCGACGGAGTCGAAGCTCGAGCCGCGCCGCCCGGTGGTCGCGGTTCTGGGCCACGTCGACCACGGCAAAACGACGCTCCTCGACGCCATCAGGAAGACGAACGTCGTGGCCACGGAATCCGGAGGGATTACCCAGCACGTGGGCGCCTCCGTCGTGGAGGGCAAGTTCGGCAAGATCATGTTTATAGATACGCCCGGCCACGAGGTCTTCACGCAGATGCGGGCCCGCGGCGCCCAGGTTACCGACATCGTTATCCTGGTAGTCGCCGCCGACGACGGCGTCATGCCCCAAACGCTCGAGTCCATCAGCCACGCCAAGGCCGCGCACGTACCTATCGTCGTGGCCATCACCAAGATGGACAAGGCGGAGGCGGACCCCCTCCGCGTCAAGAGGGGATTGGCGGAGCACGGCGTTACGACGGAGGATTGGGGCGGCGAAATCCTCTCGGCCGAGGTTTCCGCGCTCAAAGGCGAGGGCCTGGATAAACTTCTGGAGGCCGTGTCCCTCCAGGCCGAGATCATGGAGCTCAAGGGCGACCCGCACACCCGCGCCGTAGGCGTCGTCATCGAGTCTACCCTCGACCGCGGCCGCGGCGCCGTCATAACGGTCCTCGTCCAGCGGGGCACGCTCAAAGTCGGCGACGCTTTCGTCGCCGGGCAGAAGGCGGGCCGGGTGCGGGCGATGTTCGACGCCGACGGCCGGAAGGTAAAGGAAGCCGGCCCCTCGACGCCCGTCGCGATACTGGGGGTCGAGGGCGTTCCCGACGCCGGCGACGTAGTCGTCGCCATGCCCGACGACAAGGTCGCGCGCAGCCTGGCGGCGCTGTTGTCCGTCGGGGCCGAGGAGGAGGCCGCGGTTGAACCCGCGTTCTCCCTCGACGAGTGGTACCGGCAGTTGCAGGAGGGCGGCCAGGCCGAGTTGAACCTCGTTGTGAAGGCGGACGTCGCCGGTTCGGCCGAGGCGCTGGTGGAACACCTGAGCCGTTTGGGAAACGACGAGGTTACCCCCCGCATCCTTCACGCCGGCGTGGGCGCCATCAACGAGGGCGACGTTCTTTTGGCCCATACGTCGCAGGCTTCGCTGGTGGCCTACCGCGTGGGCGTCGAGGCCAAGGCGAGGGCTCTGGCGCAGCGGGAGGGCGTCGAGATCCGTAACTACGACGTCATCTACGAGGCGATAGAGGACGTCCGCGCCGCGCTCGAAGGTTTGCTCAAGCCGGAGATAGTCACGCAGACCGTCGGCACCGTCGAGGTACGCCAGATCTTCGGCGTCTCCAGCTCGGCGCGCGTCGCCGGCAGTATGGTAACGAGCGGCCGCGTTTTCCGCGGCGCCGGGGCCCGCATCCTGCGCGACGGCGCCGTGATCCACGAGGGTACCATATCCTCGCTGCGCCGCTTCCGCGACGACGTGAAAGAGGTGCAGCAGGGCCTCGAGTGCGGCATCATGGTGAGCGGCTTCTCCGAAATCGAGGAGGGCGACGTCATAGAGGTGTTGGAGGAGCGCAAGATCGCGCGGCGCCTCGAAAGTAAATGACCGGACCGAAGCGGCCTTATCTGGCGCTCTTGACCGTGACCATCCGTCTGGACGGTGCGCGGAGCCTCAAGGATAAACGGATGGTGCTCCGAAGTCTGAAGGACGGTATGCGGTCGCGGTTCGGCGTCGCCGTCGCCGAGGTCGACGGCATGGACGAGCCGGCGCGGGCGGTCGTCAACGTCGCGGGCCTGGCGACGTCGCGGCCCCGGGCCGACGGGTTGCTGGCCCGCTTCGAAAACCACCTCGAGAAGCGCTTCGGCGACCTCGACCTGGAGTTGGAGGCCGAGGTTGTCGAGCTGTAGACGCCCGGGCCGGAGGCCGTCTCGGGGACGGTGTATGGCGTGCACGACGGAAACCGCATAATCCGCGTCGAGCGGTTGATTAAAAAAGAGGTCGCCGACGTCCTGGCGTCCCGGGTTACGGAACCGGCTATCCGGGACGTAACCGTATTGTGGGTGAAAGTGTCCCGCGACCTCCGGTTCGCCGACGTCTACGTGAGCGTCTACGGCGACGAGGGGGAAGTGGCGCGGGGTCTAACCGCCTTGGCCCGGTGTCGCCCTTTCGTCCAGAAGGAGATGGGGGCCCGGGTCCGACTCCGTCGGACGCCCCACATACGCTTCCGCCTCGACGAGGAGTACCGCGCGGCGGTTCGCATTTTCGAAATCCTCAAAGAGTTGGAGGCCGATGGATTACCCGGCGGCGGCGAAGATAGCGGAAGCGATTAAGGCCGCGCCGCGGGTGGTCCTCGCTACCCACGCCGAGCCCGACGGCGACGCCGTCGGCAGCGTCCTGGGCTTCGCCCACGCGCTCCGGGCGCAAGGGCGGGAAGCGGTGGCGTGGCCCATAAGGCCCGCCCCCCCCCGCTACGGCTTCCTCCCCGGCTTCGACGAGCTGGCGGCCGGGGAGGTTCCCGCGCGGCGCGAGGGCGACGTCGTCGTCGCGCTGGACAGCGCCGACCTCTCGCGCTTGCCGTCCGCGCTCGGGGCGTTCGTGCAAGCCGGCGACGTCCTCGTCAACGTCGACCATCACGCCTCGAACCCCGGCTTCGGCGCGGTGAACTGGGTGGAACCGGCGGCGCCCGCCACCGCGGCCCAGGTCTGGGTCGTGTTGCGGGAACTCGCGTACGATTTGCCGGCGGCCTCGGCGCTGTGTCTCTACGCCGGCCTCGTGACCGATACCGGCAACTTCACGTATTCGAACACCAACCCCTGGGCTTTCGATATGGCCGCCGACCTCGTGCGCCGCGGCGTCTCGCCGTCCGACGTCGAACGGGAACTTTACCGCCGCTACTCCCTCTCGTACATGAACGTTTTGGGCGGGGCGCTCGCCGGCATGCGGCGGCGCGGCGGCGTCGTTTACGTGGGGGTAACGCGCGAAGAGCTGGCCCGCGCCGGCGCCCGCGTCGAGGAGACGGAGGGCCTGGTGGATTATACGCGGCGGGTGGAGGGAGCGCGGGTGGGCATCCTGTTCCGCGAGGTGGAGGGGGGCGCCCGGGTTTCGTTCCGCGCGGCCGAAGAGCTGGACGTCAGCGGCCTGGCCGTCGCCCACGGCGGCGGGGGTCACCCGGCCGCGGCCGGCTGCTTCGTCGCGGGGCGGTGGGACGACGTGCAGGAGGCCGTGCTCGCCGAGGTGGAGCGGTGGCTGAACCGAAGATAGAGGGATTGGTAAACGTCAACAAGGGCCGCGGGCCCACGTCGCACGACGTGGTGGATATGGCGCGGCGCGTCTTCGGGATCAAGCGCGTCGGCCACGCCGGGACCCTCGACCCCGCGGCGCACGGCGTGCTGCTTCTGCTGCTGGGCCGCGTTACGCGGCTGGCGCGTTTCTTCATGGATTACAAGAAAGAGTACCGCGTCGTCGTGAAGTTGGGCGCCGAGACGTCGACCGGCGACGACCAGGGCGACGTCCTCTACGAACGCAAAGTGACGGCCGCGGCGTACGACGCGTTGCCGGCCGTCGTGCGCTCGTTCGTCGGCGACGTCGTCCAAAGGGTCCCGAAGTTCTCCGCCGTCAAGCAGGACGGCGAGCCGCTCTACCGCAAGGCGCGGCGCGGCGAGGCCGTAGACGCCCCCACGCGGACCGTTAAGGTCTACCGCTTCGACGTCGTCGATATGACGTCGCCCACCTTCACCGCCGACATCGAGTGCGGCGGCGGGACGTACGTGCGGGCGCTCGCCCGCGACGTGGGCCGCA
>DATKXQ010000029.1:0-2524 GCA_035528975.1 bacterium | reverse complement strand
CGGGGGGGTACCGTTACGATTAACGACCAGCCGCTACTCTCGCTGACGCTGGAGGTGGACGACGGCTTCGGCGACCCGTACGTTGTGGCGTTCGAGACGGTCGTGCCGCGCTACGCGGTCCCCCGCATACAGCCCGGCGAGACCATCCCCGTCAAGATCGACCTCAACGACCGCTAGCGCGTCGCGGTGGACTGGGGCGCTATGGGCTTCGCGTAGGGGCCGGCTTTCGGGCCGGGCCCGTCGGCCCGCCGATAAAAAAAGCCCCCGCCGCCGGGCGGGGGCTCTACTTTGGCGGGATATCCTAGAGTTCCTTCAATATTTCCTCGGCGGCCGCGACGCCGGTCCCGAGCTCGAAGACGATGCCCTTGTCGGCGAGGCCCATCTCCAACGCCGAGACGGCCGTTATCACGTCGAACGGCCCCACGCCGCCCATATGGGCGATGCGGATAATGCGGTCCTTGAGTTGGCCCTGGCCGCCGCCTAAGATTACGCCGTAGTTGCGGGCGATGTGGTCGCGGAGGTCGTCGGCGCCGACCTCGTCGGGCGGCCGTATGACCGTGAGCACGTTCGCGGGGTTGAGGGAGAAGAGGCGGAGGCCGAGGGCGGTGGCCGCCGCCCGCGTGGCCCGCGCCACCTTCTCGTGCCGCGTGAAGATGCTCGCCGGCCCCTCCTCCATCATAAGCTCCAGGGCTTTGCCCAGCGCGCGCAGCGTCGCGATCGCCGGCGTGAACGGCGTTTCGAACCGCTCGGCCCACTGGCGGTATTTTCTTAAGTCCCAATAGTATCGGGGGCACTTCGCCCGCTCGCACACTTTCCAGGCCTTGGAACTCAACGAGAGAAAGGCGATTCCCGGAGGGGACATGAAGCTCTTCTGCGACGCCGAGGCCGTTACGTCGACGTGCCACTCGTCCATGCGGTAATCCATCGCGCCCAGGCCCGATACCGCGTCGACGACGAGAAGGGCGTTCGTCTCCGCGACGATCCGGCCCATCTCCTCGACGTCCTGGAAGACGCCCGTGGAGGTGTCGACGAAAGTGGTGAAGACGGCCCGCGTCTCGTTGGCGGTGTCCTCGGCCAGCCTCTCGGCGACCAGCTTGGGATTGACCGCGCGTCCCCACTCGACGTCGATGGTCCGGACCATAGCGCCGTACTCTTTGAGGATCTCGGCCCAGCGGTTGCCGAAGTGGCCGCTGCGCACGACGAGGGCCTTCTCGCCCGGCGACATAATGTTCGCGACCGCGGCCTCCATCGCCGACGTCCCCGAACCGGTCAAGAGGTACACGTCCTGCGACGTGGCCATAAACTCGCGGAGGGTGGTGGCGACGTATTGGTAGAGCTCGTGGAACTCGCGGCCGCGGTGCGAAATCATGTCCGCGGTCTGCGCCGCGGCGACCGCGGCCTGGACCGGCGTCGGCCCGGGCGTCATCAAATACTTCTTGACCATCGCGTTTCGCTCCTAAGGAACGGGTGATTTGTTTTGGGAACGCGAGTATAAGATACCGTTATAAAAATCACAAGGGGTTTCGCGATATAAACGCGGGGATTCTCGCGTAGGGTGGGGTAAATATTATGCTAACTCGCCGGTTACTATAGAATAAAAGGTTGCACATTATATTATGTGCAACCCCTAAAACCACCGTAGTGCGCGTTAGCTAACGGTAAGCTCTAACTCTATGCTGCACGCGTCGTAAGGGTAAACGTGCGCGCCCGGTTTTTGTTCTTTGTCCGTGCCCCAGGAGCCTTGTACGGTGTCGACCCAATCGTTTTTATTGCCGGCCATAAGGCCGCCGATGACGCCGATAAGTTCCAGGACCGCCGGGGCGATCATAGCAGGTATAACCGCCGGGGACGGGATCGCCGTTAATATACTCGTAAGGGTACTATTACCGACGACGTCGTGGATTTTAACCAGCGTTTCGCCCAGGTGGCGGACGTCCCCGTCGTGTTCGTATACGATGATTACGAGGTTTAAAGCGCCCGCTACTTCCCGGGGCGGCCACAGGTTTACGCCGTCGCCGACGAACACGCGAATCCCCTGGGGTTTTATTTTAAACTTGTAGGCGTCTAATTCGACTCCCTTTGGAGGATACACTATGGGCTCTTCGCCGTTGTAATCCCAGGCGATAGACGTGAAAAACACCTC
Organism: bacterium; assembly: GCA_035528975.1. Classification (GTDB taxonomy): domain Bacteria; phylum RBG-13-66-14; class B26-G2; order WVWN01; family WVWN01; genus WVWN01. Next base: position 381 of record DATKXQ010000029.1, on the reverse strand, counting down.
GTTGTTTTGTCGGGGGGTGAGGAAGATTTCGAAATTCCGTTTCAGCTCGAATTTCTTAAGGTATAACCCCCATTTATTATCCGATACCCCGGCTTTTATTTGCACGGGTTTAATATCGGCTCTCACCTCGCGCGAGGCGTCGAGGGACATGATTCTCGGGAGCCTCGTTTTTACCCCTAAGGCGAGCGCCCTTTTTTCTGTTTCCGGGCTTAGAGTTACGCCGATGTCTTCGAACCTGTTGATTTTGATGAGAGCCATACCCGTTCCTCCTTAGTTGAATACTGTTATGTTTATGTTACTCCCTACCACATTTATTATAATCGTATAAACCCATATAGTCAAGCACTATTTAATACATTATCGATATATTAGTTATTATTA